>CABYOG010000035.1 GCA_902520575.1 uncultured SAR116 cluster alpha proteobacterium | reverse complement strand
GGTCGCTGTGCATCCCGATGATGAACGCTATGCCGCATTGGTTGGCCAGATGGTTGTGCTGCCGATTGTGGGTCGGCAAATTCCAATTGTGGCTGACAGCTATTCCGATATGGAAAAAGGCACTGGAGCGGTAAAAATCACCCCTGCACATGATTTCAATGACTTTGAAGTTGGCCGCCGCCATGATTTGGAGCTGCTGAACATCTTTGATGAGCATGCCGCCCTGAATGAGAATGTGCCTAAGGGGTATCAGGGCTTGGACAGGTTTGAAGCGCGCAAGAGGCTGATCGAGGAGCTAGACAGCATTGGCGCACTTGGTGAGATTGAAGATAACCAACATGCGGTTCCCCATGGTGACCGGTCAGGCGTGCCGGTAGAGCCGTGGCTGATGGACCAGTGGTATGTAAATGCCGAAGCGCTGGCAAAGCCAGCGATTGAGGCGGTTCGTGAAGGGCGTACCAAATTTGTGCCGCAACGCTGGGAAAAAACTTACTTTGACTGGATGGAAAACATCCAGCCCTGGTGTGTATCACGCCAGCTGTGGTGGGGGCATCGTATACCGGCCTGGTACGGGCCTGACGGCACACCCTTCGTTGAAGAAACAGAAGCCGAAGCTAAGGCCGCAGCCGCCGCACATTACGGCCAAGATGTTGATTTGGTGCAGGATGATGACGTTTTGGATACCTGGTTTTCCTCCGCGCTTTGGCCGTTTTCTACCTTGGGCTGGCCAGAAAACACATCCGAACTAAACCGCTATTACCCTGGTGATGTGCTGGTGACCGGCTTTGATATTATCTTTTTCTGGGTCGCCCGGATGATGATGATGAGCATGCACTTCATGGACGGGGAAGTCCCGTTCAAAGATGTTTACATCCATGCTCTGGTGCGTGATGAACATGGTCAGAAAATGTCAAAATCTAAGGGCAATGTGCTGGACCCGCTTGATCTGACTGCAAAATATGGTGCAGATGCGTTGCGCTTCACCCTCGTAGCCATGGCCGCACAAGGTCGTGATCTGAAACTATCTGAAACGCGGATTGAATCCTATCGTAATTTTGCAACCAAATTGTGGAATGCGGCACGTTTTTTGGAAATGAACGGCTGTACAGACCCGCATCTGCCAGAAGAGTTAGCCCTGCCGGAAAACAGGTGGATTTTGTCAGAACTGAATCAAGTGTCCGCCCGCACACAAGCTGCAGTTGACGGTTATCGGTTTAATGAGGCCGCAGACGCGATTTATCAGTTTGTCTGGAACAGCTATTGTGATTGGTATATTGAATTTATCAAGCCAGATTTGAGGGAGACCGAAGAATCCCGCTTTGTTGCGGGCTATGTTCTGCATCAGGTTCTGCATATTTTGCACCCCTTCATGCCGTTTATTTCTGAAGAGCTGAATCAGAAGATTTTCAATGCAGAACAGATGTTAATCGGGGCCAGCTGGCCACAGATTGTTGATATGGATGCGGGCCGGGCAGATTTATCGGTTGTGATTGATTTAATCAGCGAAATCAGAATGTTGCGGTCTGAAATGAACGTGCCGTTGAATGCAAAGCCGGTTCTGGAGATTAAATCTGCACAGGCTGAACAGAAACAGCTGATAGAGCAGTTGAGCACAGCTGTGCTACGGCTGGCCCGGGTAGAGGCGGTCAGCTTTGACAGTGATGGTGGGTTTGCCAAAGGCACAGCTAGAACCAGCCTGGCGGGTATGGATATTGGCCTGCCTTTGGCCGGTATTCTGGACTTTGAGGCTGAACGGGCCCGCCTGACTAAAGAGATTAAAGGCTGTGAGGCAGAAGCGGGCAAATTACTTGGCAAGCTGTCAAATGAAGGATTTCTGGCCAAAGCCCCGGAAGCGGTAGTGGAGGAAAACAGACGGCGTCTGGCAGAAGAAGAAAGCCGCTTGTCCGGACTTCAGGCAGCCTTGAACAGGCTTGATGCGGATATGTAAACAGCCCTATCATATGACCACAGATGTTTTGCGGAGGATAAAATGAGCGATACCCCTAAAATCGATAAGGCGAACCTGCCCAGCCGGCATGTGTCTGTCGGGCCGAAAAGTGCGCCACACAGGTCTTATTATTACGCCATGGGCATGACTGAAGAAGAAATCAATCAGCCATTAGTTGGGGTAGTCTCTACTTGGAACGAAGCTGCCCCGTGCAATATCGCACTTGCTCGGCAAGCCCAATCCGCAAAACGAGGGGTTAAGGACCATGCGGGCACCCCGCGCGAGTTCACCACCATCACTGTCACAGACGGGATTGCCATGGGTCATGCCGGGATGAAATCATCTCTGGTAAGCCGTGAGGTGATAGCTGATTCAATTGAGCTGACTGTGCGCGGACATTGTTATGATGCGCTGGTTGGCCTGGCAGGATGTGATAAATCCCTGCCTGGTGTGATGATGTCTATGGCGCGTCTGAATGTGCCGTCAGTTTTTATGTATGGCGGCTCTATCCTGCCGGGTCAGTTTAAGGGCAAGGATGTGACCGTTCAGGACGTGTTTGAAGCGGTCGGCGCGCATGCGGCAGGCAATATGTCTGATGAAGATTTACACGAGCTGGAATGTGTGGCCTGTCCGTCTGCCGGATCCTGTGGCGGCCAGTTTACCGCCAACACTATGGCGTGTGTTTCTGAAGCGATTGGTCTGGCTCTGCCCGGGTCTGCTGGTGCGCCTGCCCCTTATGAAAGCCGTGATGAATATGCCTATCACTCAGGCCGGATGGTGATGGAGCTGATTGAGAAAAATCTGCGGCCACGCGATATTCTGTCCCGCAAAGCATTTGAGAACTCTGCGACAGTGGTGGCAGCCTCTGGCGGGTCAACAAATGCAGGCCTTCATCTGCCGGCTCTGGCAGCCGAATGTGGTATCGAATTTGATTTACACGATGTGGCTGAAATTTTCAAACGTACCCCTTATATTGCTGATCTGAAGCCGGGTGGCAGATATGTGGCCAAGGACATGCATGCTATCGGCGGCGTTCCTGTGCTGATGAAAGCGTTGCTGGATGGCGGTTTTCTGCATGGAGACTGCATCACCGTCACCGGCAAGACCATTGCTGAAAATCTGGCTTATGTGGAATTCCCGACAGATCAGAAAGTGGTGTATCCAACCTCTAGTCCTTTGTCGCCGACAGGCGGCGTTGTTGGCCTGCGCGGAAACCTGGCTCCAGAGGGTGCAATTGTGAAGGTCGCCGGCATGCAGAAGCTGCAATTTACAGGTCCAGCTCGCTGTTTTGATTGTGAAGAGGATGCCTTTGCTGCGGTTGAAAAGCGGGATTACAGAGAAGGTGAGGTTCTGGTGATCCGTTATGAAGGACCAAAAGGCGGCCCCGGCATGCGGGAAATGCTAGCCACCACCGCCGCACTGTATGGCCAAGGGGCCGGTAATTCGGTTGCGCTGATTACAGATGGCCGATTTTCAGGGGCCACCCGCGGCTTTTGTATCGGGCATGTCGGGCCGGAAGCTGCGGTTGGCGGGCCTATCGGCTTGCTCAAAGACGGCGATATGATTTCGATTGATGCGGTCGACGGCACAATCACAGTTGAACTGAGCGAAGAGGAACTGGCCGAACGGCGCAAGTCCTGGCAGCCGCGCACAACTGACTACCAGTCAGGTACCATCTGGAAATATGCACAGACAGTCGGTTCAGCTGAAAAAGGCGCAACTACGCACCCTGGTGGCGGGGCCGAAACCCATATGTATGCCGATATTTAAACAGCAGACAAAGCAGCCTGAAAAAAAGGCAGGGCATGTGCCCTGCTTTCTATGGTCGGTCTGTTAATTCCACCCAGACAGGTGTGTGATCAGATGGCCGTTCCAGGCCGCGCGGGATTTTGTCCACCCCAGCATTAGCCAGACGGCTAGCGGCTTCGGGAGACAGTAGCAGATGGTCAATCCGGATACCGTTATCACGTTGCCAAGCCCCGGCCTGATAATCCCAGTAGGTGTATTGGGCCCCGTGCGGGTGGATGGCACGGATGGCGTCTGTATAACCCAGATTGAGCAAGCGGAAAAAGGCAGCCCGGCTGTCAGGATGCCACAGCGCATCACCTGTCCAGGCGGTCGGGTCATAACAATCAATTTTCTGCGGCATGACATTATAGTCCCCGGCAAGTACCACAGGTGTTTCCTTAGCTAGCAAGGCTTCAGCACGAGCCTGAAGGCGCCTCATCCAGGCTAGCTTATAGTCAAATTTCGGCCCCGGGCAGGGGTTGCCGTTTGGTAGGTAAATCGCGCCTACACGCACACCCTTCACCGTTGCTTCAATATAGCGGGCTTGTTCATCTGCCTCATCTTCTTCTACCAGGCAGGGGAGGTTGCGCGAAATATCGGAAATGTCTTGCGGGCTTAGGATAGCGACCCCATTATAGGTTTTCTGGCCATGACAGGCACTGTTCCATCCTAATGCTGCAAATTCATCATGTGGGAATGCCTCATCTGTCAGTTTCAGTTCCTGCAGCAAAAGGCAATCAGTCTGCCCGGAACGGCAATAGTCAAGAACATGACCAAGACGGGCTTTCAAGGAGTTTACATTCCAGCAGGTAATGCGCATATCAGCGCGCCTAAATCGAAAAAGATGTTCCACAGCCACAGTTGGCTGTGGCGTTCGGGTTTTCAACTGCGAAGTAAGAGCCGACCAGCTCTTCTTTAAAGTCAAGCTGGGCTTGCTCTAAGAACGGCATCGACATCTCGTCAATCAGCACGGTCACGCCATGCTGGGTGAGTTCTAGATCATCATCATTTTTGATGCTGTCAAAATCAAATTTGTACTGAAAGCCGGAACAGCCGCCGCCATGAACCTGAACCCGGAAATATGGACCAGTTTCTGTCTGTAGCAACAGCACAATTCGCTTTGCGGCTGATTTGGTCAGCGAAAAATTGGGGGCAAGGGCAACATTTTCCATCTGGTCTAATCCAAAGTTTGTCAGTAAAATCTCATGATCTAATTATGACAATGACGGCCCTGGAAATCAAGATGGGGATGAATTGATGGCTTTGGGGTTTGGTTAAATTTCTGATATAATTCGCCTAGAAGACCAGCAGCCCAAGCCAAAGAGCCTCATCATGACCGCTCCGTCATCTTTTTCTTTTGCCTCTTATACCTGTCTTGCTTCAAAAAAGGGGCGGCATATCGCAGAGGCTGGCAGCCCAGCCGGGCCGTTCAGCCGCACAGAGTTTCAGCGTGACCGTGACCGGATTATTCATTCTGTCGCCTTTCGTCGACTGAAACATAAAACACAAGTGTTTTTATATCATGAGGGCGATTATTACCGCACCCGGCTGACCCATTCATTAGAAGTGGCACAAATCGCGCGCACAATGGCAAGGGCGCTGGGGCTGAATGAAGATATTTCAGAAGCGGTCGCGCTGGCCCATGATTTGGGGCACCCGCCTTTCGGCCATGCTGGCGAGACCGCGCTTAATGAGGTGATGGCAGATTTTGGCGGCTTTGACCATAATGAGCAGACGGTCAGGGTCTTAACCCTTCTGGAAGAACGCTATGCCCGGTTCAATGGTCTGAATCTAACTTTTGAGACCATTGACGGGGTGATTAAACATAACGGGCCGATGACAGATGAGGTCAGGCCGACGATTGCTGCGCTTGATAAGGATTGGGGGCTTGACCTGGCGCTTTGGCCAAGCCTAGAGGCGCAGCTGGCTAATTTGTCCGATGATATCGCTTACATGTCGCATGATTTTGATGATGCGTTGCGGGCAGGCCTGATCACGATTGATCAGATTGACGAGTTGCCAGTGGTCGGGGCTGTGCTGAGGGAAATACATAAACAGCATTTTAATCTGAGTATGGGCAGGCTGACTCATGAGCTGACCCGGCGGCTAATTAGCTATTTTGTTCAGGATGCATTGGTGAACACAACTTCGCGGCTGGCAGCTGTAAATCCAGAAACAGCTGAAGATATCCGCGCCGCTGGACAGGCTCTGGCTGGGCATTCAGGACAAGCAGCAGAAGAGCTGGCCGCTTTGCGCAACTTTTTGATGGCCTATAGCTGGCGTCATTATCAGGTCAACAGAATGACCAGCAAATCAAAGAAACAGCTGGCTGCTTTGTTTGACAGGCTGTTGTCTGAGACCAACCTGATGCCAACTGAATGGCAGGACAAATTGGAAGATCAGACAAGGGCTGAAAAAGCTCGCATTATTGCCGACTATGTGGCTTCCATGACAGACCGCTATGCGCTATTAGAATATGAACGTATTTTTGAAACAGGTCCTATTCTTGTCTGACATGGATATTTTTTCCCGCTTTGCTGATTTTGTTACCGTTTCTGTTCATCAGCTCATTGAGGATGGCCAGGTAACGCCGCGACAGGCTGTGAACACTGAAAAGCTTGTGGTTGAACTGCCGCGTGAAGAAAGTCACGGCGATCTGGCCTGTAATGCGGCTATGGTTCTGGCGAAGCAGGTCAATATGGAACCGCGCGTACTTGCTGGACTGTTGGTAGATAAGTTGGCGGCACATGAAGATATTGCGGCTGTTGATATCGCCGGTCCTGGGTTTCTGAATATCACACTGAAGCCCGGTGTATGGCCAGCAGAACTGACCGCCATTTTGTTAGCGGGGTCTGTGTACGGGCAGTCAGATATCGGCAACGGGCAGGCGGTCAATGTGGAATTTGTATCTGCCAATCCTACTGGCCCGTTACACGCCGCCCATGCCAGAGGGGCAATATTTGGTGATGCGCTGGCGAATTTGCTGGCATTTTGCGGCTTTCAGGTTACTCGTGAATACTATATCAATGATGCTGGCTCTCAGGTTGACACGCTTGCCCGATCGGCGTTCCTGCGCTATCGCGAGGCCTTGGGCGAAGAGAGGATTACCATCCCTGAGGGGCTGTATCCGGGCGAGTATCTGAAAGATGTGGGTGAAGCGCTGAAAGCCCGTTATCAAGACAGTTTGCGTGATCAGCCAGAGGTCGTCACCCTTCCGATTGTCAGAAGCTTTGCTATTGACGCAATGATGGACGGGATCAAAGCAGATTTGCGTGATCTGGGCATTCAGATGGATGTGTTTTCTTCAGAACGTCATCTAGTTGAGCAGGGGCTTGTTGATGAGGCAATGGAAAGTTTGCTCGACCGCGGTCTGGTCTATCGGGGAGTTCTAGCGGAGCCAAAGGGCCAGCTACCAGACGACTGGGAAGAGCGTGAGCAGCTGTTATTCCGTGCAACTGAATTCGGAGATGATACTGACCGCCCGTTACAAAAATCAGATGGAAGCTGGACTTATTTTGCCTCAGATGTGGCCTATCATGCAGACAAGCTGAACCGCACTGGCGGCGCTTTGATCAATGTCTGGGGGGCAGATCATAGCGGTTATGTGAAACGGATGACAGCCGCTACACAAGCATTATCTAAACAAAACGATATGCTGGATGTAAAATTATGTCAGCTGGTCACGCTGCTCGATAAGGGTAAGCCAGTTAAAATGTCAAAGCGGGCGGGAACCTTTGTGACGCTGCGGGATGTGATGGAGACTGTCGGAGCTGATGTGATGCGCTTTGTCATGCTGACCCGGCGCAATGATCAAGCAATGGAGTTTGATTATGCCAAGGTGACAGAAAAAAGCCGTGAAAATCCGGTTTTCTACGTTCAATATGCGCATGCCAGAGCCTCATCTGTTCTGCGGCAGGAGGATATCCTTGGTTTGATGGAACAGGGGCAGCTTGATCTGGCCCTGTTATCAGACACGCATGAAGTGCGGCTGATCAAACAGCTGGCGAGCTGGCCATCCTTTGTCCGTGCGGCGGCACTGACCCATGAGCCGCATCGGGTGGCGTTTTATCTGATTGATCTGGCCGCCTTGTTTCACGGCCTGTGGAATGCTGGGCGTGAAAATCCGGCCTTGCGGTTTATTCTGGAATCAGATGCTGGGTTAACCAGAGCTCGGCTCAAGCTGGTGGCAGCAACTGCGCAAGTGATCAAAACAGGCCTGCATTTATTGTCTGTTCAATCGCCGGACGAGATGTAATGGTGGTTGGTGAAATGTCTGATATTGCTCCTCCAAAGAAAAGCCGGTTTGCACGCCTTTTCAGAATAATTATTTTCCTTTCAATGCTGGGTGGCGGCGGTTGGGCGGCCTGGATATATATCGTGCAATCGCCGCCAGAAAACAGCCTCGTCGTTTTACGAGCAGATCCGACCCCTTTCAGAGTTAAGCCGGCTGACGGCACGCAGTCGGCTATTCCCAATCAGGATTCAACCTTCATGAACCTTATTGACGGAAATGCTGAGGCAAACCAAAACTCTGAGGTTATATCACTTTCTGATCCGGCTCCAGAGCCTCCACCTGTTGCTGTGAAAAAGCCAAAAGATGAAACAGCTAAGCTTGATAGAAAAAATAATCCCGTATTACAGCATACTGATGAGCAAACACAACAGTCAACCCAAAGGGCTGAAACTGTGAATAAGCAGTTTGCAGATGAGAATGCTGGAACTACTGATGGTCAATCGGATACGGACAGTACTCAGGAAAATGTCACCAGTCCGGAAATTGAACTAAAAAATTTGGAGGCTGTCGATTTAACTGCGGCGCTCAACGCGCCTGTCATACCAACCCCACGCCCAAAGGTGACAAAGTCCGGTCAGGTTGAGATGATGGTTCAATTGGCGGCCTTTCGTAAAGAAGACAAAGCCAAAACTGCGGCAGCTCTTTTAAATCAGAAACATGCAGACCGTTTGCGGGGCCATCAGCTGGATGTCCGATCAATTAAATCCACAGATGGCCAGCTTTTCTGGAGGGTAATCACGGATCCTATTCCTAAACAAGACGCTCTATCAATTTGTGATGGGTTGAAGCGGGCAGGGCAGGATTGTATTATCAGGCAGATAAAGGCGCAAAAGCCATGAGTGATGACTTTGAAGAGGATGTTTTTGCCTCTGCCTCAGATCAGCAATTATCTTTATTTATTAATTTGGATGGATTTGAGGGGCCAATCGATTTACTTTTGTCTCTGGCACGTGAACAGAAAGTGGATTTGGGTAAAATTTCCATTCTTCCCCTGGCAGAGCAATATCTACTATATATTGAAACCGCAAGAGACCTTAATCTCGAAATTGCAGCAGACTATCTGGTAATGGCGGCTTGGCTTGCCTATCTCAAATCACGACTATTGTTGCCTGATCCAGAACCAGAACAGGCAAGTGATTTCATTGATATGACGGATGCGTTGCGCTTTCAGCTTGTCAGGCTTGAATCTATGCAGTCAGCAGCCAAGCGGTTGACAGATCTTGCGCTTCTAAATCGGCATCGGTTAGTAAGGGGGCAACCGGAAGAGTTTGAGCGCGAGGAACAGATTGTTTGGAAGGCGCGCTTATATGATCTCCTGTCAGCTTATGGCAGAATGGTTTCATCGGATGAGGCAGATAAGCTGACGATTGCAGCGACAAGGCTTTATTCTGTTCAGGAGGCTGCAGGCCGTTTGCAAAATTTATTACCTCGTACACCAGGCTGGTCTGAGCTGTCTACCTTTTTGCCAGCCAACCTTTCGCAGCCACTTGATCGGCGGTCTGCTGTCGCTTCTCATTTCGTTGCTTCACTTGAATTAGCCAAGGATGGTGTTGTCGCGTTGCGGCAATCATCTGCTTACGCCCCGCTTTTTATCCGATTAAAGGAGTCAATTAAATG
>CABYOG010000034.1 GCA_902520575.1 uncultured SAR116 cluster alpha proteobacterium | reverse complement strand
AAAGCGTGTTTGTGATTACAATTAGCGGGCCTCGGCCGATAAAATGAAAACTGGCTAGCAGTGCGCCCAACGGCAGCCCCAAAAAAAGTGCTGCTGCTACCGCCAGTAGACTGACCTGCAAAGACAAGCCGATAATTTCATATAAATCAGCATCAAAGCCGATCAGCATCTGCACAGCGAGGATGAGGGGCGTGAAGAAGTCCATATTTTAAAGTGTTCTTGCCTGTTAACCTTATTAAAGTTTCAGTTCTATTTGACCTGATATGCAGCGCAGGCCTAATCTGGCACGCACAAGTGAGAGAAAAATTGGTCTGAAGGCAAATTTTAATGTCATCCTGTGAAAAATGCAATCTGATGACAGCGATGTTTGATGCCGCTGTTGTAGCTGCCAAACCAGAGAAATTTATCCCGGACGCCTTGGCTAGATTGCTGCCAGATCAGCTCTACGGCCGCCTATTTGTAACTGGCTTTGGCAAGGCATCTGCAGGCATGGCCCGTATTGTCGAACATTACCTGCCGCCTAAAATGCAGTTGCATTTTTCTGGTGAGGTGATTGTCCCTGACGGTCATGAAGAAGACTGCAAAGTGATCACCATTACCACAGCGTCTCATCCAGTTCCTGATGCCCGCGGCTTGGCGGCTGCGGGGCGCATCCTGGACCAAGCCCGGTCTTTAACGACAACAGACCTGATGCTTGTGCTTGTCTCTGGCGGTGGTTCCAGCCTGTTCTGTGTGCCGCATAGAGGAATTACACTAGAACAGAAACAAAAGATCACATCTGACCTGTTGTCCACTGGGGCGCCAATTAATCAGATAAATTGTGTGCGTAAGCATCTCTCTGCCGTCAAAGGGGGGCATCTGGCGGTGGCGGCCTATCCTGCGCGCACGCTGGCTCTCTCCATCTCTGATGTGCCAGGTGATGATGTAACGGTAATTGCCTCTGGCCCAACTGTGGCAGATCCCACTAGTGCGGCACAGGCCCGCGCCGTGCTGACTGATTTTGGCATTGAGCTACCTGCTGCTGTTAACAGTTTGCTTGAGAGCCCGGCTTGCGAGACGCCTTTTCCAGATAATCCCGCGTTGTCGCGGTCTGAGATGCATCTTGTGGCAACACCCCGTAAATCGCTGCAAGCTGCTGCTGTTGTGGCAGAACAAGCAGGCTATCAGCCTGTTCTGCTAGGCGATTCGCTGGAAGGCATGTCACGTGAGTTGGCAGCATGGATGGCGGAACAGGCTCGCAATGCTGGACCGGGCAAGGCCTTGATTTCTGGCGGTGAGACCACAGTGAAGGTCAGCGGCAGTGGCTACGGTGGGCGTAATGCGGAATTTGCCCATGCGCTGTGCCTTGCTCTTGCTGATACTGACAAGGTGGTTGAAAGAAGCTTTCATGCGCTGGCCGCAGATACAGATGGTATTGATGGGCGCCCGTTGCCATCAGGACCTGTAGCCGGGGCGATAGTGACACCGGACAGTCTTGCCCGCGCCGCTGCACAAGGGTTGGATGCGAAAGCGATGCTTGCTGATAATGACAGCCATTCTTTTTTTACCGCTCTTGGTGATGCACTTGTTACGGGCCCAACCCGCACAAATGTGAATGATTTCCGTGTTGTGCTAACGTGAAGGTAGATTTTTCAGATAGACAGCTTGGCTATTTAGGCGCGGTAAGTTCAAATTTGATCTGGGGTATTGCGCCACTTTATTTCAGCTATCTTGTGCTATTTCCAATGGCTGAGATAATTGCACACCGGGCCCTATGGGCAGCTATGTTTCTGCTTGTAATTTTGCTTGCAACCGGTCAGGGAGGTGCGTTGGCGCAGGGTTTTGTCTATCCTCGTCGCACGCTGAGCCTTGCGGCAGGGGCAATAATGGTGACAGCAAACTGGACCGCATATTTGTATGCTGTTGACACCAACCAGCTGGTTCAATCAGCTCTGGGCTATTTTCTTTATCCGCTAATGGCTATTGGCCTTGGTGTTGTGGTGCTTGGGGAACGTCTTGGAACGCGAGGCTGGTTGGCCTTGTTCTGCGCGACTGCTGGCGTGGGCCTGAAAGCCACCCTTCTGGACGGGTTCCCCTTTGTGGCGCTTGCTATTGGGTCTAGCTTTGCTTTCTATGCGCTGATTCGCAAACGCCTGGACATGGATCCCTTTTTGGCGATGGTGATAGAATTACTGATGATCTCTCCACTGGCTCTGGCGCTGATCACTTACTTAACTCTGACAGGAAAGCCAGCCGGTGCTTCCTTTTTTCTAGATGGCACATCCTATGGTATCTTAATGGCATTCACCTCTGGTATAATTACCTCTGTGCCGCTGGTGCTTTTCCATATTGGCAACCGTTATCTGCCGCTATCTGTGGCTGGTTTTTTGTTTTATCTGAATCCGTCTCTGCAACTCCTACTGGGACTGCTGGTCTTTGCAGAACCCTTTACAAATGTAGATATGGTTGCCTTTACGTTGATTTGGGTAGCGCTGGTTCTACAATTTGCCCCGACAAAATGGCTTACATCAAACCGTCCTTAAGCTGTTCCCCACTTAATCTTTCATCCGGGCGCTGACAATCTGGTCAGGTTCAGCTGGAGGCTGGCCTTCATTAATTTTCCGCACTACATCCATGCCGTCTGTAACTTGTCCCCATACGGTGTATTGGCCGGTTAAATGGCCACAGCCTTCAAAACAAATAAAGAACTGACTGTCCGCGCTGTTTGGATTCATGGCTCTAGCCATGCCGACTGTGCCTTCGACATACTCGTAGTCGGTGAATTCAGCATTTAAATTTTCACCCGAACCGCCCGTGCCTGTGCCTGTGGGATCACCTGTTTGGGCCATGAATCCTGGGATCACACGGTGAAAGATAATGCCGTTATAAAAACCTTGTTTGACTAGTTCTGTAATACGGGCTACGTGATTGGGGGCAAGCTCTGGTTTCATTTCAATTTCGACCTGACCTTTGCTAGTCTCCAGCACAACAACAGCAGCTTCAGATGATTTTTCAGACATAATAAAAAATGCTCCCAGAACAGCAGATAGAACAGTTAACCGGATCTTTTGCAAATTTCGCATCATCGCAACAACCCCTTTCCCACCATAATCTATGAAAAAGCCGCTGATAAGAAGTAATGGCGGCCGACTTGGTCTTCATTATCACATGGTTCAGCCAGACCAAAACTTCAAGGGTCGTGTCTTTGTCCAATGCCTATCAGACCAGCACATCTATTTGCTCATCACTCAGATTCCCCGGAACAATCACTACGGGGGCTCGGCATTGGCCAATCCCGCGCCCAGCCAGATAGCCGATCACCGGCCCGGCACTGTCTGATTTGGTATCTGCACCCAGCACAAGCGAGATTATGCTATCTTCCTCATTGATGAGGCTGATCACCTCTTCGACTACCTTGCCTTCACGAATATGCATAATTGGTGACTGGCCGGTCAATTCCTGCACATAATCTGCATGAAAACGCATTTTTTCTTCCGCCATATCGCGGGCTTCTTCACGCATCAATGCACCGACCCCGGCCCAATGGGCAAATTCAGCAGGCGCGATAACATAAAGCAAGGCGACGCGTAAGCCTGCTGATTTAGCCCGAATGCAGGCATAATACAACGCCTGATGCAGTTCTTCTGAGTCATCGACCAGAACTAAGAAGAACTTTGCGGTCACGACTTGTTTTTTTGATTTTGCAGCCATCTCTTCCTCAATATTGGACACAGACTGTCTGCGTGTCCTTTCCGTTTCCACCTATCTATTAGTATCCAATTTTATATCGTCCAAATATAGCTTTGGTGGCAGACTAATTCAAATTACTGTTTGCGAAAAGCAGCAGCTGCCAGCCAGCCTGCAAACACAGCAAAACAAACTGCAAAAAACCCATAAAAAATGGAATAGTCATGAGCAAAGGCATAAATCATCGCTCCAATACCGGTTTTGGCCACTGAAATATAGGTGGTATCCTCCGCAATTAACTGGTTGTTCTGCACATGCAAAACCCGCACCTCATATTCACCAGGAATAATATTTGCTGGCAGATAGACAGGGGCGCGGAACAGCGCGCCCCGGATAATGGATACATAATTCTCATTCAACTGCCACAGACTGCGATCGGTCATATTTCTGGTCAGCGCACTTCGCCACAGCTTCGCTTTTTCTTTGTCCAGCATTGTCTCACCAGTGCGTAGGCCTATGTGCTCTGCGCCAATGCGCAACCTGGCCTGCTGCTGCTCAGACAAAACTTCATCCAGCGTCCGATTGGAAAAAATATGATAAAAGCTAGGGGCGTTATGCCAAATAATGGTCTGCCTGTTCATCCAAATACCGCTGGCCCGTTCTTTTTTTCGCAAGGCGAGCGGCACATCAGGGCCTTTGAAAATAACGATGATATCGCTTTCTGTTCCTCCACTTACCGCCCCAAACAACAGCAGACTTTCGCCGTTAAAATCTATCGTGATTGAAACTTGGTCCAAATCCAAATCAGCGACCAACGTGCTGGAATGTACCGGACAAGTCCAACCTGTCACCAGTAACAATATTGCGACCAGATAATTATAAACGCGTGACGTCATTTCAGGAACTCCACTGAAAAGACATCCTCAGGTGTTATCACCAAATCAAAGACTAACTTCAAACACACCGCCAAAACAATCAAAGCCAATAGACCGCGCAGCTGCTCACCTCGCAACAAGGCCCCAACGCGTGCTCCAAACTGAGCGCCAATAACCGCGCCAACCAATAACAACCCTGCTAGCACAAAATCGACAGTTTGTGTCTGAACAGACTGCAGAATGGTGATATTTGCAGTGACAAAAATGATTTGGAAAAGCGATGTGCCGATCACTGTATACGTGGGCATGCCCAATAGATAGATCATGGCGGGCACCAGAATAAAGCCACCGCCCACGCCCATGATCGCTGACAGAACGCCGACAAAAGCCGAAAGAAAGAAAGGCAGTAGCGCACTAATATACAACTTTGATTTGCGGAACCTGACCTTCAGCGGCAGACCATGCAGCCAGTTATGCTGATGCAGTTTGCCGCGTTTTGCTCCCGGCTGGCGAGTCTGCAAAATTGCGCGGACAGATTCCATTAACATCAGTAGGCCGGTAATACCTAAAAACACTACATAAGACAGCCTGATAACTAAATCGATCTGGCCGATGTCACGCAGGATGGAGAAAAGCAACACCCCAATAGATGAGCCCACAAGCCCCCCGGCTACGAGAATGCCACCCATCTTGAAATCAACATTACCGCGGCGCCAATGCGCAAGCACACCTGACACAGATGAGGCTACAATTTGATTTGCTTCCGTTGAAACTGCCACTGCAGAGGGCACGCCCAGAAAAATCAAAAGCGGCGTCATCAAAAAGCCACCTCCAACTCCAAACATTCCAGAGAGAAAGCCGACGCCACCACCGAGACCGATCACGACTGCAATATGCATCGAAATTTCAGCAATGGGTAAATAAATGTACATAGATCAAGAGCACCCGGTTGGATTCCCTAGTGTTTTATTTTGGTCTGCCCAACTTGCTCGCGTAAAAAGAAATTCAGCCAGGGAGTAAAACACCATTAAGTATTGGGGGCTGGTTTGCCATGTTTGGCTAGCTAAATCAAGGCTGAGTATTCTTTCTTAGCTAGTCAGTCTGCAGCACCACCTTGAGACCTGGTTGTTTTAACTTTTTTAATGTTTAGGTCGAATATTTTCTATGCTTATTCACTAGTGTGTCAAACTGCTTATGCATTAACAACGAAGAATAGCTTAATTTCAAAAAAGTTCTAAAATCTCTAAATTTTGTATTTTCGTTTTGTTTTTTTTCATTGCCGGTTAGAATTTACTTTATGAAAAGTTCAGACAAAACAACAAAAGCTGATTGTGATACTCCCTCCAGCCCTGTTCAGCGCGATTTTCATATGCGCATTGATCGAGAGGGACGCTGGTACCATGAAGGAGACCTAATTAAGCGAATTGAGTTGGTGAAATTATTCGCTAGAGTTCTATCGGTTGATGAGGCTGGACAGCATTGGCTGCGCACGCCTGTTGAATTTGGGCAGATCGAGGTTGAAGATGCCCCGTTCGTTATTACTGCCTTGACCAGCGCCGGTAAGAGAGAGCACCGTGTCATAAAGGCATCAGATAATCTGGGTCGCGATTATACCATTGGTCCAGACACACGGCTCTTTTTCAAAAACCAGGCAACAAAAGACGCTGCTTTAGCCGAAAGCCGTCCTTATTTGCGGTTACCCGCAGGACTTGTCGCTAGGCTGTCGCGGCCCGTTTGGTATGAGCTAGCTGACCTTGCCGATGATAAGGATGACAAAGGTGTACCCGGCCTGTGGTCATCTGGAATATTTTTCGCCTTGCAACCGGAGAACTTATGACCATGTAGCGATATGCCATGCTACTCATAAAACCCAACTAAAATTAGACAGTTCATGACGCTCAGCTACTTTGATTTAACCGCAATCGTTGCCCCCGTGCCGCCAGACTGGAACGGTGTCTCTGAAATTAATAATGGTCCGCTAAAAAAAGCTGCTGTCCAACTGCTACTAGCAGGCCCCCCGCACAGGCTTGAGATTCTGCTAACTAGACGGTCAGATAAACTGCGCTTGCATGCTGGCCAGGTCAGCTTTCCAGGCGGAAAACCGGAAGCAGGTGATGAAACTCCAGCAATGACAGCTGCACGTGAATGTCAGGAAGAAACAGGTCTCAGCGCTCAGTTGATCACTCACCTCGGCTATTTGGAGCCTGTGCTAACCAGCACCAATTATCTGGTTGATCAGGTGGTGGGCTATTGTGCAGAGGATCCACGTCAGCTTGAAACCCTGCTGCAACCGAATCCGGCGGAAGTGGATATGACCTGGTTCACACCCCTTGCTCCTTTTCTCATTATTGATGCTTATAAACGATCCGAACGGCTGAGTGAGGATGGCCGACTGCGCAGGTTTTGGAAAATTTCGCATTCAGATCCAATGATTTGGGGTGCGACTGCTCAAATGCTGAGGAATCTGGCAGTGTGTCTAAACACGCGTATTCAGCCTGAACTGGACCGCTTGTAAAGAGCACCGAATAGGTGGGCATTTATTGTAAAGTCACACCTAATTTGCTACCTCTGATTCTATGGGGCTGACTATCTCGTCTGCTGTAAGGGATTAAAACCATGCTTCGAATTTATCTCATAGCTATCATTGCTATACTGGCTGGGCTATTAGTTCTGGCTTTACTTGTGCGGCTTGGTCGACGTCATGCTGAAGGCTCGGCCCTCATTGCTTGGCGGCATGTGATCTCAGCTGCTGTCGGTCTACTTGTTTTTTTAGGCGCTGCCTTGATGCTGGAAGTTGGTGGCACGAGTCAGCCTGGAACAGATTATAAGCCGCCTCGTATCGAGGGTGGTAAGATTAAACCCGGTGAATTCAAAAAAAGTGGACTGAACAAAGACAATTGGCCGATTTTACCCTTCATCGTTCAACAGACAATTGTCCGCTCTACTTAATGTCTGTCTCTCTATCACTATCCTTCTCTGCTGCCCGTCAGGCCTTTATCAGCGATATCTTTTCTATCGCCCGTTCCGCAGGAGGCGAGGCACGTCTTGTTGGTGGGGTGGTGCGCAATGGCTTGCTAGCTCGTCATAAAGGGTATGGTTTTGATCCTGAACAGGATTTAGATGTTGCGGTAAGTCTGCCAGTGAAGGTCTTTGTTGAAGCCGCTCGTCAACAGGGGCTGCGTGTTCTTGAGACTGGTCTTGCTCATGGCACAGTGACAGTTATGGCTAACGAACAGCAGGCAGAGGTAACTCAGCTGCGCTCTGATTTAAATACGGATGGCCGTCACGCGATGGTCAGGCCTACTACAAACTGGCAGACGGATGCACTGCGACGAGATTTTACCATTAATGCGCTTTACTTAGATGGAGAGGGGACCGTGCACGATTTGGTTGGGGGCATAGAAGATCTAGAACAGGGTTGTCTCCGTTTTGTTGGGGATGCCGCGCGCCGGCTGCAAGAAGACCATCTTCGGCTTCTGCGCGCGCTACGCTTTCTAGCCTGTTACCCTAATTTGTCCATGCCGAAAACAGATCAACTAGCCTTATCCCAACACGTCCATCTGCTACCAGTTTTGTCTGCAGAGCGTATTGCAGGAGAATTGAAACGGCTGATGGCTGGGGCGGCTCCTCTGCCTATCTTACGCCAAGCTTCGATAATGGGCGTTGATCAGATTTTGTTTGGCGCAAGCTTTAGCGCGGACGTCCTAGTCCACCCGCTTCTGGAAAAAATATGGGGTGATCTAAGCTTTGTCCAGAGGCTGGCCTGTTGTTTGCCTATTGGCCAGCGCGTTAAAGCAGGAAGCATCTTGAAACTCAGCCGGGCAGAACTACGCTTTTTGTCCTCCGCAGACCAGCCCGCGGATAGAATTCTAGTTGCCGGATTGTTAGGCCCGCACTGGGCCTTTTCCGCTTATCATTTGGGTGATGTTAGTTTTCTTTATGCACTGGAGGCAGCCTGTTCTTATCAAGACGCTGACAGGCCCACAACTTGCTCCGATCTTGTTATAGACCAGCTTTCTGAGAAATTGAGGCAAATTGTCTTTTTCCAGCCTCCTAGTTGTCCTGTTTCAGGCCGTGATGTAGTACAGCATTTCGGGCTGTCCGGGCCAGCGGTCGGGGCCTGCCTTGACCAGCTTCGGAAGCTATGGGCAGAAACTGAATTCACCGCGACAAAGACCCAACTTTTAGCCCATGCTGATATAAAAGATTTTATTGACCAAGACAAAAGCAGTGACAGAGACAGATGATAAACCGTGCTCCACCAGATTTTCTGACCCCTGATATGGCTGACTTTTCTGTTCGGGTAGCAGACTGGTTTGAAAAGCTTCGCGATAATATTTGCGGCCAGTTTGAAACTATTGAAAGTGATGCAGAAGACAGCCCGTTATCTAACCAGCCATCAGGTCATTTTCAGCGCAAAAACTGGACACGTGACGGCGGTGGCGGTGGCCAAATATCGGTGATGCATGGGCGCGTTTTTGAAAAGGTTGGGGTCAATATTTCAGTGGTGCATGGCCAGTTCGCAGAAGACTTCAGATCCCAAATCCCCGGAGCAACTGATGATGGCCAGTTTTGGGCGGGCGGGATCTCACTTGTTTCGCATCCACAAAACCCATTTGTGCCTGCTGCCCATATGAATACCCGCTTCGTAATTACCAGTAAAGCTTGGTTTGGTGGCGGCGGTGATCTGACACCGGTAAAACCCGCTCCGAAGCAGGTAAATACTTTCCATGCTGATTTGAAAGCTTGCTGCGAACGCCATGATCCGAATTATTATCCGAAATATAAACAATGGTGTGATGATTATTTTTACCTCAAACATCGGGATGAGCCGCGTGGGGCGGGCGGTATATTTTATGATTATCTAGACAGCGGTAATAGAGAAGCTGACTTTAGCTTTACTCGAGATGTTGGCAGCAGCTTTGCAGGAAGTTACGTAAACATTGTCCGGGAAACTATGAATAAGCACTTTACAGCGGAAGATAGGCATTTCCAGCTTGTCCGGCGGGGCCGTTATGTTGAATTCAATTTACTTTATGATAGAGGCACGTCGTTTGGCTTGAAAACAGGCGGCAATATTGAGGCCATTTTGATGAGTCTGCCGCCAGAAGTGAGATGGCCATAACTGGGCTTGCCTTGGTTAAATATCAATAGGTAAAAATTACAGCTTCTCTTCTTGCCTTATGCCATCTGATTGCGCTAATTTAACGCAGTTAGCGACGTGGTAAACTAACAGCTGTTAGCTTATACTGATTGCAATAATGGGGAAGATT
>CABYOG010000033.1 GCA_902520575.1 uncultured SAR116 cluster alpha proteobacterium | reverse complement strand
GAGCCTCAGCCCATCTTATCCCAAAAGCGCACATCACTTCACTTCAAGAAGAGGCTCCTCTACTAGCCGCTATTCTGCGAAAAGTGCAACTCCGATTAGAAGATTCAAATAATCAAAGCGTTGAATTAGCAAAACAGATTGAAGTGATATTAAATCTCGTAAAAACGCAAAAAGAAACAAATAAAGCAGTTGAACAAAAGTTAGAACAAATGAAACTCAATATTCAGGGCAGTTTTCGCTCAGACTAACGAAGAGTGCCTAAATAACTCCCAAAAGTGTTTGTGTATACTTGTCCAATTCAAATATCCCCTGAATACTCTTTTGTAACTATTTGCGAAATAGCTGAAATAATTTAATATTGAAATTTTGACGAGATCTATAATTTTTTAGGATACCAATAATGCAGCAAATACCAACAATCTTATTGTTAGCCGTCATTAGCCTTCTAAATGGGTGTGGTGGAGGTACACCACGGCTTGATTTGGGAACATATTCGCCAGTGATTGACTTCTACCAATATGATACAGCTCAGTTCAACACTGACATTTCTCAGTGCAGACAACTAGCGATCACTGCTCAGGAAAAATATGACCTACAGCAGGCCGAGGAAAGAGCTGAAATTTTTGCCTCAGCGGTGGTAGGCGCAGTAGTAGGCGCAGCAGTTGGAAACGCATTGGACGATAATAACGATAGTGCCACTACAGTTGGTGCAGTTTACGGCGCAGGATTAGGTGCAGCTTCTGCAGCAGAAGCAAATGATTACAATAGAATAATAACAAAATTCGGGCCAACAGCTATTGTTGACAAATGCATGGAAAACAGAGGATATCAGATTTTATCCCAATCCGGTTATGGCGGTGGTTAAGGATAATTTTTTTGACGCTTAGCGCTTATCCTCACAGGCTAATCACCGTCACGCTTTGGAGCTCAGCTAGCCGCTTTAAACCAGTTGCTGGCTTTGAAGCTGTGGGAGATGTAATATTCTGTAAAAAGAAACACCACAGATGGGATAACTGTAGGGCCTCTTCGACGAAGAAAGTGACTTCCCTCCCAAAGATACATAGAAACCGTACATCACATACGAGGTCTAAATCTAGACCTCTGACATAAAAAAGGACTGCCCGCAGGCAGTCCAAGTTTAAGGAGGAGAAATTCAATCTTTTGGTTTAACGTCAGAATGAGGCTCTTTCTTATCCGTTTGTTGTTCAGAGGAAGGCACTGTGTCTCTTACTTTTGGTATAATGATGGAATAGACTGAGTTCTGATTGGGCATTTTTTCAGGACTATCCACCATGGTAATTTTTATGTTCGCCATATCAATCTCCTTATTTTGCCTAGGTGGCCCCTGCTTTGAGATAACCCAATTGCCTATGTAGATGGGGTGATCTGGGCCAGCAATCGTGAAGCTTGTAATCTTATCCATTATTCCCTCCCCTTTTTCCTGATGCTTTGCTGTCGGGCATACCACTCTTGAACATCTTTTTTTGGAGTAAAACCGTTATCTATGAGTGCAGTAATCAGATTAAATTTAATTTGGTCGTCACTAGTGCCAGGACGAGCAATGGGCTCCAGAAAAATATTTTCAATATTTTCTTTTTTTTCTCGCGAGCGAATATAAGCGGCTAACGCTGTCATTTTTTGTGTAATTTTTTTCCTCATTGCAATCTCCGCTTTAGTGTTTTTGACTTTATGTCAGGGCACACAAGTTGGTAATTAATGCCCACCCCATCATGGTGGGTCAGCCCAATAAAAAAGCCGCCACAGCAAAGCTGAAGCGACTCACCTCCTGTGCTTTAGCTGTATTTATTAATCGCCCGCAAGTTACAATTTAAATCGGCGATGCCTTCACCATGACAGAGTTACGATAACCAGTCAAATATCAAAACAAAACTAAAACATACGACTTCACGCGCGGCAATGCATAGCAATGCCAGCACGTAATTGAAATATACGTTTATTCATATCCTCAGGAGTATGTATATTTGTATATTGCTCCAAACCTGCTCCATGAAGAGTTCATATTTGTTATTGAGCATCATAGGCAATGGATGATAAGGATTATATCACCAAGCTTTGAGCAGTTTAATACATAGCTATAATTGGTTAGCTTGCCCTTCGAAGGCAGAGGTTCCAACTCCTCTTGGCTGAACTGAGCTTAGGGTAAATAGAGTTTTTTTCTTTTTGGTGAAAAAATGCGTGCCAATAAAAATACAGAGAAGTTAGCTATTCAAAGTCTTTTTGACTATATCAAGAACTTTAATGAAAAAGATAAGGACAAAATTCTAAATTGTCTTCATTTTCCGCATATAGCTCAGTCCGGAGAAAATGATCCAAAAGTTTACAATAATAAGGAGGAAATTTGGTCCTATTTAGGTTTTCTTTTAGAAAAATTAGAAACAGAGGAAAATTGGGACCATTCAACCTTAGACAAAGTAGAGGTGATAAATAGTTCGGAAGATGTTGTTCACTGTAATATTGAGTTCAATAGACGAGATAAAAAAAATCTGAGCTACGCCATGGCAAAAGGAATTTTTGTAGCAACAAAAAAATCTGGCCGATGGGGCTTACAAATGAGGATTATGATGCCAGCATCGGATGGTCAAAAAATGTTGTTGGCCGGAGATAAAATTCTGCAGTGAATATTGAGCCAAAAACATACACTCCCACGCGCCGCATTGCTTGAGCCTGTCATGCAATGAAGAATTCACCAAATAATTTTGACGGAGATGTTGACGGAGAATCAGAATAAAAGCAATGCGGCTTAGAGGAGAGATTCACTAACTTACTGATTTAATTGGTCGGAGTGGCGGGATTCGAACCCACGACCCCTACACCCCCAGTATAGTGCGCTACCAGGCTGCGCTACACTCCGACGCTTTGCTGTTATACACTACAGCTAAACAGGGACGCAAGAAGAACTCTGTAAACATTTTTTATGCTTAGTCAACTAGCTATTAAACTGTCCCAATAATCTCTTTACTATCTTGTTGGCTTCTTTCAGCAAAGATTCCGCCTTGTGAAGACGGGCTTCTGCCACAGATTGTCGCATTTCTGATAAAGGCTGTTTCGCGGCGTTTGTCTGAACTGTTTCAGACGCAGAAGTTCGCTTTTTTAGTGAATTTTGGGCCCCTTTGATTGTGTAACCTTCATCATACAACAAGGACTTAATGGATTTCAGAAGTTGAATATCTTCTGTTCTATAATAACGGCGCCCACCACTTCGCTTCAGCGGCTTTAAGTCTGAGAATTTGCTTTCCCAAAACCTGAGAACATGGGCGGGAACATCCAATTGCACCGACACTTCTGATATCGTTTGGTAGGCACCTGGTGCTTTCTGAACCATTAGGCTGAATTAATTCGCTTCTTCATGAGATTAGAGGGTCGAAAGGATAACACTCTGCGCGGTGTAATAACAGCCTCAACACCTGTCTTAGGGTTTCGGCCGAGGCGTTCACTTTTTGATTGTACAGAAAATGTGCCGAATGAAGATAGTTTGACTGAGTCGCCCGATATAAGACATTCCGTGACCTCTTCAAGCACACTGCTGACGAGAAGCGAGCATTCATTATGTGACAGCCCTATCTGTTGGTGTACAGCATCGGCTAAATCACTTCGAGTAATTGTCTTATCCATAATTAAAGCTTATCACTGGATAAAATCCGGGTCAATCCACCAAAGATCAATTTTAAACTTGAAATTCATAAAGAAACATACTGTTTTAACTGTATTTTTTAAAATGGGCGACCAAAGCGAACCAGAGATGCCCCCCATGACAACCCGCCCCCAATTGCTTCAAAGGCAAGCAAATCACCAGCTTTAACGCGACCATCACTAACCGCCTCAGTAAGCGCTAATGGAATAGAGGCAGCTGATGTATTTGCATGTTTATCCACGCAACGAACCACCCGTTCAGCCGGCAGCCCCAGTTTCCGTTGCATTCCGTCAATGATACGGATATTTGCCTGATGCGGAATTAACCAGTCTATATCGTCAGGCTGATGGCCGGTCTTTTTAATTACTTCATTCATTGCACTGGAGAGTTTTTCCACAGCATGTTTGAAAACATCCTGGCCCTTCATTTTTACGTGACCTACCGTGCCGGTTGTAGATGGCCCTCCATCAACGTACAGGATGTCACGATACCGGCCATCTGTATGTAAAACCGTGGACAACACTCCCCAATCCTGAGGAGCATCGTCTGAAGCTTCAAGAATTACCGCCCCTGCACCATCTCCAAACAAAACACAAGTGGTCCTGTCTTTCCAATTTAGAAGCTTAGTAAAGCTTTCCGCACCAATGATTAGTGCTCTCCGCCCCTGACCAGATTTGATAAGCGAATCACCAACTCCAAGACCGTAAACAAACCCTGCACACACCGCTTGCACGTCAAAAGCAAAAGCTTGATAGGCCTTTAACTTATGCTGGACGACTGACGCTGTTGATGGAAATGTATCATCAGGGGTTGTCGTAGCAATTATGATTATATCAATATCAGCTGCAGACAGTCTCGCATTCTCTAATGCTTGCTGTGCAGCATGTACAGCCAGGTCTGATGTTTTTTCCCCCTCCGCAACAATGTGCCTTTGGCCGATCCCTGTTCGCTGCTTTATCCAGCTATCATCTGTCTCAACAAATTCAGATAAATCATCATTTGTCATTACATGTGATGGCAAATAGGACCCGGCGCCCACCATGAGAACGGACCGTCTATTCATCTCTGTCATTCATACCCTTATTAAGAATATATCTAGCCTTGTGGATTGCTGATTTCACTTCTGGAATAAAGCCTTGTTGAAGCATGTGAACGGCCACGCCAACGGCATTCGAAAATCCAAATGCATCCGTGCCACCATGTGATTTTACCGATATCCCGTTCAATCCAAGAAAAACTGCTCCATTATATCGCCGAGGATCAAGTTTGTGTCTAAATCTCCGCAAGCCAGAACGAGCCAACAGAAACCCCAGCCTTGTCGTTATATTATCGGAAAATGCAGTTCGCAACCCTCCTTGAAATAGTTCCGCGACACCCTCTGCAGTTTTCAAAGCTACGTTTCCTGAAAAGCCGTCGGTCACGACGACATCAACTTTCCCCCTTGCTATATCTGAACCTTCCACAAATCCGTGATAATTGAGATTAAGTGAGTCTGCGCTCAGAACAGCTGCCGCTTCACGCAAATAATCAAACCCCTTCTGGTCTTCCTCTCCAACATTCAGAAGGCCAACACTCGGCGAGACACCTCCATGTATATCACGATAGAACGCGCTACCCATGATCGCAAACTGTATGAGGTTTTCTGCATCACATTCGATATTTGCCCCTAAATCCAAAAGGCAGGACTGACCATGTGGACTTGGAAAAAATCCTGCAATAGCTGGTCGGGTAACGCCTTCAATCATCCTCATTTGAAGCTTTGACATTGCCATCAATGCACCAGTATTTCCTGCAGAAACCACTGCGTCAACCTCACCATTTGCGACAAGTTCAATGGCCCTCCACATGGATGTATTTTTTCCGGCGCGCAAAGCCTGAGATGGTTTAGCTTCTGGCGCAACAGCTTCATCTGTATGATGAATATCTGCCTCTTGCATGTACCGAGTTTTTTTCAATAGGGGGCTTATTTTCCTCTCATCACCAACAAATATCAACGAAATATCCGGATAAGCAGCAAATGCCCTATCGGCACCCTGGACAACAATTTCAGGAGCGTGGTCGCCGCCCATCGCGTCCAACGATATTCGTGGTGGCTGTTTCATCCACAATACTCCCTCAAACTCAGCAATTTGAGCATAAATACAAAATTCATTTTTTCAATTCAGAAAGCCTAGCAAAAGGATGATTTTCAGTTTTATCAAGATCAGGTTCACTCAGAACTGGGACATTTTCTGCCCGTGGCCACGCTGGAGCGCAAACCCCAATCCATTGACATACGCATTCACCGATTGGAATTTCACCATTTACCAGCAAATCCACATCAACCTCCATTGCATCTATTTCCGTTTGATCAGAGAACGAATCCACAAAGCGTTCTTCAAGTTCAATCATAAACGTACTTTCAACTGGCTGACCGGAAACAACACAAGCTTGTGTTATCGCTACATTTATTTTGCCTTTCAATTCCCAGCAGCCATCTGCAATTTGCGCCAATGCGAGTTTACCCATCACATCTTCAAGCTTAATAAAGGCAAAGCGCTCAGATAGCTGCCGCCGTTCAGTTTGCTTCAAGCAGATATCAAAGTGAACGAGGCTTCCACGTGCAATTGCGTATGCTGGTACCCTTGTGTCTAGTTCAATCAACTCAGCCATGGCTGTCTCCATGGAGCGCAAGAATAGCGACCAAATCAACTGTACCAGCTTGCATCTCATTATCACTTACCGCTGACAGACGGTCACGACTCTCCAAAACATAGTCAGCCATTCGCCTGTCCGCATCACTTAAGTAATGAGAACGCCTTATATTCCGGGCCAGAACCAGGGCCAATTCTATCCTATCACTTTTTTCAAGCGACTCATTATAGGCGAGCAATCGCCCCATGAAAGCTTCTGACATCTTGCGAACACGCTTACCTACACCCAAATCACCCACTCCCATTTCCCGTAAAGTAAAATCCATATCAGCAAAGAAGCGGTCGAATAATTCCTGATTAAGCGGTTTATGCACATCTTCAGGCAGCATGCGTAACCGCCCCATCAACAAGCTGATATGGAGACAAAGCATATCAAAACGGCTGTCAAGGTGATCGCGCACTTGAAATTCTGTGTATAAGTTGGGCTGGCGGCTAGCCTTTAGAATGGATTGATAGAGACGCTCAGCTGGCCTCGCTTCCAGCTTTCGTTGTTGCGCGCCCAAAAAGCGCATAAGACGTGAAAACAAAAGCACTTGAATGATCCTTTTGGTATCTTTAATCAGCTTTAGGTCGGCTGGCTCTTCATTACGCGTCCTTATACGTTATAAATGCTGCTAACGTCCATTCCTGTCTTTGCTTTACAGACGCAATTCAATGACTTATTTTCAAAACTGTTCGTGCGAGACTTTTCTGTATACGGCAATCTGACAAGCCATGAGATATCATCATGCACATAACCTTTTTACGGCCTAAATTAATTTTTCTAATCATTTTAGTGATTGTGGTATCTGCATGCGAAGCCATTACTATGACCCATGGACGGTTGATTGAGCCAGCTGAGTTAGACAGGCTCGAGCTAGGCGAAACAACTCAAGCAGAAACAATTGCAATTCTGGGACCACCAAGCTTTGAGGGCGCCTTTAATTCAGGTCGACTCTATTACAACAACCAAAAAATGGAAAAACGTGTTGGCGGCGAGACATTAACAATAGAACGTGAACTTATGATATTCATATTTGATAATAATAATAGGCTTCAAGGTATTGAAATAAGGGATAAAGCTTCAGATCAAAAAATTGTAAAACTTGAATCAAAAACACCAACACCTGGCGACTCGTTAACAATCGTTGACCAAATGTTTAGCAATTTGCGGCGCAGAAACTTAGATAAGTAGATTTAACGAGCCTTACCAGGCGCAGACATTTCTGCAGTTCTAAGTTTCCTGCGCGCAAGCCCGTCAAGTAATGCATTGACAAAACTTACATCAGTATTAAATGCATCAGCAATACTAGCATATTCAGACAATACAGCCCGAGCTGGTATGTGGAGCATGCCATCCAGTTCAAGAATACCTGCCCGCAAAATCACTAATTCTGTTCGCGCGATCCGCATCAATGACCATCCCTCCGATAGGCCATCAGTAATCATTTGATCAAGTTCCACCCTCCGGTTATTGACTCCTGAAACCACAGCATAAAAATGCTCACTATCCATTTTCTTTACTCGTAGTTGACGGGCTATATCATCAGCATAGTTATCTAAAAAATTTGGCATTGCTTCTAGCAGAGGCTGGCCCGTCACTTCTGCACTGTAACCCAACTGAACAGATGCAAGCCGCGCAGCAGCCCGTCTGCGAACTGCTGTTGGGCGTAAGAGGCCGGCTTTTTCATTCCTGTTTTTTTGGATTGAATTTTCAACAATTATCTTTTGAGTCATTAATCAGTTTTCTATCTTCTGCAAACCGTTTTGCTACAGCCGCTATGGCCAGCGCAGCTCTTGCGGCATCACCACCTTTATCTTTGCGGTTGATATCTGCTCTTTCCCATGCTTGTTCGGTATTCTCCACAGTAAGAATCCCATTGCCAATTGCAAGATTTCGGTAAATCGCCAAGTCCATCAGCCCCCTAGAGGATTCTGTGCAAACCGTCTCGTAATGGGTTGTCTCGCCCCTGATGACACATCCCAGAGCAATAAAGCCGTCATAAGGGCATGAGTTGGTTGCAGCCATTGCAATAGCAGCAGGTATTTCAAGCGCACCAGGCACAGAAATAACATCATAGCTTGCCCCTGCAGTTTCGAGCTGTGCAACTGCGCCTTGCTTCTGAGCGGCGGCAAGTTCAGCATAAAAATCAGCCTGAACAATTAAATAATGACCAGAAGTTAAGGCTTTCTTTTTCATGCGATGTCTCTTACGGTCCTAATTTATGGCTTTCCAGCCTTTAATTGTCAGCCCATAACCTTCAAGACCAATAACGGTTGGCTTTGAATTAGACAATAAAGTCATCACTGACACATTCAGGTCATTTAGAATCTGAGCACCCACTCCATAATCTCTCAACTCAAGTGCACCAGTTTTTGTCTCCGATCCCTGCCGCGCTAGAAGGATTTCGGAAAGACTGGACAAACTTGATTCTCGCAAGACAACGATCACACCTCTGCCATGTTCTGCTATTATTCGCATTGCCTGTTGCAACTCACCATGATTACGGCTTTTGTGCGACTCACCAAGAAGGTCAACCATCAAATCTAATCCATGCATCCGAACTAAAGTTGGTTGGTCAGGGTCAATCTGCCCTTTTAACATCACGAGATGCTCAACATCAGTAATGTCATTCCGATAAATCAACAGCCGCCATGTGCCTCCAAATTCCGTCTCAAATGAAGATTCAGCGATCCTTGTTACTAAAGTTTCATTATGACGCCGCCAAGAGATCAAATCTGCGATCGCACCAATTTTTAAATTATGCTGCTGAGCAAAATCCATCAAATCTGGCAATCTGGCCATTGTCCCATCATCTTTCATAATTTCACAAATCACTCCACTTGGGGCACAACCAGCGGCCCGGGCAATGTCAACAATAGCCTCGGTATGCCCAGCCCTTACCAGCGTACCACCATCTCTAGCTACAAGAGGAAAAATATGACCCGGAGTAGCAATATCAGCTGGGCGTGCTTGTGGATTGATCGCTGTATGAATTGTAAGGGCGCGGTCAGCAGCCGAAATACCTGTTGTCACCCCCTCGCGAGCTTCAATCGATACAGTAAAGGCAGTCTGATGACGTGATTCATTCCTCCGATCCATCATTTCCAGCCCCAGCTGTTCAGTGTGTGCTCGAGTGAGAGCCAAACAGATAAGCCCACGGCCATATTTTGCCATGAAATTGACCGCCTCGGCATTTGCATGTTCTCCAATAATACACAAATCCCCTTCATTTTCACGGCTTTGGTCATCGACTAGAATAAACATTTTGCCTGCTCTTCCATCGGCAATCACTTCTTCAATCGGGGATAAGCCATGCTGAGTTTTTAGCATATTTATCTTATTTCTCCTGAAACCTGCATCAAACGTGAAACATAACGTGACAGCATATCAATTTCCAAATTCAAACAACTGCCTACTGCAGAGTCGCCCATATTTGTATTTTTCCAAGTATGTTCAATTATATTCACACAAAACATATTTTCACTAACCGAATTGACAGTCAAAGATACGCCATTTAAAGCAATCGATCCCTTTTCAGCAACAAAACCTGCTAAATGCGGCGGCAAAGAAATTTTCAAACGATGAGAGTCAGAAACTACTGTTATATTTTCAATCACTGCTACCCCGTCGATATGGCCAGATACAATATGTCCACCCATTTCATCTCCCATCCTGAGGGAACGTTCAAGATTTACAGCAGTGCCTTCCTGCCATGTTTGAAGTGTGGTCCTTGACAATGTCTCCTCAGATACGTCAACTTCAAAACTGTCTGAGCCGCGATCGGTTACTGTCAAGCATACTCCAGAACAACAGATTGATGCGCCTAAATCAATTTCATTACAAGCCCAGGGTGCGGCGATACTAACGCGCCAATCACCTTTGCGCTCAATAGACATAACTGCTCCAATTGCTGTCACAATGCCTGTAAACATTGACTATACTTTTCCAATCATTTCTTCGCCTCTTTGCCAGATAGATAAACGGTCTCCAGCCAACTCAAAAGTCCGAGCTTTGGTATAATCCGAGTCACGCGGGAAAGCTAGAGCCGTTCTAGTATTTGCATCATATAGTAGTCCAGGAACACCAGTCTTAAGTTTTTTTTGTGCCGACAAATGGATAATTTGGTCAATCAGGCCAGCAGAATAAAAACTATGATTTAATTTTGTTCCAGCCTCTAATAATAAGCTGGATAAATCACGTTTTGCACACCATTGCAAAGCGGCTGACAAATCAAGTCCGTCTGCATTTTGGTCAAGCCTTACAACCTCAATACCGCATTTATCAAGCATTATCTGATCCTGCGAATTTGCCTCCCTACTACAAAAGACAACTACAGGTCCTGCAGCAACAGTTTGAGCAACCTTGCTGTTACTGCACAAGCGCAGATGGCTATCAAAAATAATTCTAACAGGCGAGCTTTCAATCCAACCTGGAAGCCGGCATGTCAGTTCTGGGTTATCAATTAAAATCGTTTCTATTCCTGTTAAAACA
>CABYOG010000032.1 GCA_902520575.1 uncultured SAR116 cluster alpha proteobacterium | reverse complement strand
CAAAAAAAGATATTTTCACTCCAGAGACTGAAAACTGGCTTAAAACACGCAAGTCAAATGAACAAAAGTTGGAGGAAGCGGGTGTCTGGAACGCGTCCCAGGAACACGATGCTTGCGGTGTTGGATTTGTGGCCTCGGTAGATGGCTCAACCCGTCGATCAGTGGTGAATGCGGCTATTGAAGCTCTGCAGTCAATTTGGCATCGTGGGGCGGTTGACGCAGATGGTATGACTGGCGATGGTGCGGGGATTCATCTGGCGATACCACGTGAATTCTTTATTAAACATATTGCCCGCACTGGCCACGAGGATGATGGCGGAAAATTGGCTGTTGGTATGGTATTTCTTCCTCGCAATGATCTGGGAGCACAGGAAACCTGCCGCTGTATTGTTGAGCGGGAAATTCTGAATATGGGCCATTTCATCTATGGCTGGCGTCAGGTCCCTGTAGACATTACCGCTCTTGGTGAAAAGGCGATGGCAACCCGTCCCGAGATCGAGCAGATCATGTTTTCTATGCCTCAGGATATCTCGGAACAAGAAGCAGAACGTCAGTTATATCTTATAAGGCGGCGGATCGAAAAAGCTGTTTTGGCAGAACTGGTTACTGATTTTTACATCTGCTCTCTGTCAACGCGGTCGATTATATATAAGGGTATGTTTTTGGCAGAACAGGTAACAGCCTTTTACCCTGATTTGCTTGATGACCTTTTTATTTCAAATTTTGCGGTTTACCACCAACGCTATTCTACCAATACATTTCCAACCTGGCGTCTTGCACAGCCGTTCCGTGTACTTGCACATAATGGAGAGATTAACACTGTAAGAGGGAACATGAATTGGATGTCCTGTCATGAAGACCGGATGAGCACAGATGTGTTTGCCAGCGCTGTTGAGGATATTAAACCAGTCATTGCCAAAGGCAGTTCTGATTCAGCTGCTTTAGATTCTGTATTCGAATTGCTACTGCAGGCAGGACGGGACCTGCCTATGGTAAAAACAATGATGATTCCGCAAGCCGTTGATGTCAACGGAGATGATGAGCTTGCAAAGTTGTATGCTTATTGCAACTCGGTTATGGAACCATGGGATGGACCGGCTGCAATAGCAGCCGTCTCAGGTGATTGGGTGATTGGTGGTATGGACAGAAATGGTCTGCGTCCCATGCGGTACACTCTGACAGATGACGGGTTAATAGTAGCAGGTTCTGAAACAGGGATGGTGCATATTGATGAGGCTCACATTATAGAGCGTGGTCGATTAGGGCCAGGAGAGATGATCGGGGTCAATTTGGCTAATGGCCATGTTGTCTATGATGATGAGCTAAAGAGAGAACTGGCTGGGCGCCAGGATTGGGCTAAATGGACCAGCAAAGCTAAACAAATGGACAGCCTGTTAGCGAATACTAAGCTAGCAGTTGAAGATCGCCCTGACGATGAGTTACGCCGCCGTCGCCAACTTATGTCAGGCTGGTCAATGGAAGATATGGAGCTGATTCTGGCTCCAATGGCCAGCACAGGTAAAGAAGCTGTTGGTTCCATGGGCGATGATGCGCCTTTGGCCGTTTTGTCTGGCCGTTATCGCGGATTACATCATTTCTTCCGCCAAAATTTTTCACAAGTTACTAACCCGCCAATTGACAGCCTTCGTGAGCGTCATGTGATGACTTTGCGGACCCGCTTGGGCAATTTGGGCAATATTTTGGATGAAAGCCCAGAACAATGTGATCACCTTGTGCTGCGGTCACCAGTTGTAAGCAATTCTGAATGGTATGCGCTGAAACATCATCTAGGTGATAAAGCTGTGGAAATTGACTGTAGCTTCCCAGCTTCCTCAGGACCTGATGGTATGCGTAATTCGCTCGACCGAATACGGGCTGAGGCTGAACAGGCTGTTCGTGGAGGCTGTGAACATGTCATGCTTACAGACAGAGCGGCTTCGAAAAATCATGTGCCACTACCGATGATATTGGCAACAGGAGCAGTCCATTCACATCTCGTGAGGCATCAACTGCGTACATTTGCATCGGTAAATGTGGCTTCTGGTGAATGTCTTGATGTACACCATTTTGCTGTTTTGATAGGTGTCGGAGCAACGACGATCAATGCTTATGCAGCGGAGTGGACAATTGTAGAGCGACTTGAAAAAGACCTGCTAAAGGGACTTAACCAGATTCAGGCCTTAGCGAATTATCGTAAGGCCATTGAAGATGGTTTGCTGAAAATCATGTCCAAGATGGGCATTTCAGTGATTGCGTCTTATCGTGGTGGTTACAATTTTGAGGCTTTGGGTTTATCTCGTGCCTTGGTTGCTGAATTTTTTCCGCCTATGTCCTCAAGGATTTCTGGTCTTGGCTTAAATGGTATTCAGTCCCGTTTAATGAGTCTTCACAAAACAGCGTATTTAGATAATCTTTCCTATCTGCCAGTCGGCGGATTATTCCGTTATCGTAAAACAGGAGAGCGTCATTCGTTTGATGGTCAGATTATTCATGCGATGCAGCATGCTTGTGAAAGCGGATCTTATGCTAGTTGGAAAAAATATGTTGAACTGGTTGGACGGCAGGGGCCAGTAAATCTGCGTGATCTGTTGGATTTTGAATATAAAAATACTAAGGTGGATGTTGATTCTGTCGAAAGCGTCACCAATATACGGAAACGTTTGGTATCGCCGGGTATTTCTCTTGGGGCTTTGAGCCCTGAGGCGCACGAAACGCTTTCAATCGCTATGAATCGAATTGGAGCAAAATCAGATTCTGGCGAAGGCGGTGAAGATCCGGAACGGTTCAATCTTCGTGAAAATGGCGACAACCCCTCCAGTGCGATTAAGCAAGTGGCATCTGGCCGCTTTGGCGTGACAGCTGAATATTTGAATCATTGTGATGAGCTAGAAATTAAGGTTGCACAAGGCGCAAAGCCTGGTGAAGGCGGACAGTTACCAGGTATTAAGGTCAATAGCCTGATTGCTAAATTGCGTCATTCAACGCCAGGCGTAACACTCATCTCACCACCCCCGCACCATGATATTTACTCAATCGAGGATCTAGCCCAGTTGATTTATGATCTTAAGCAGATCAACCCTGAGGCGCGTGTGTGCGTCAAGCTTGTGGCATCAACAGGAATTGGCACGATCGCCGCCGGTGTTGCAAAAGCAAAGGCAGATACTATTTTAATATCTGGCCACGGCGGAGGTACAGGTGCCAGCCCGCAATCTTCAATAAAACATGCTGGTATGCCATGGGAAATGGGCCTTTCAGAGGTGCACCAGGTGCTGACTATGAACAGTTTACGGGACAAGGTTGTTCTGCGGACAGATGGGGGGCTGAAAACAGGCCGTGATATTGTCATAGCAGCTATGTTGGGTGCGGATGAATTTGGGATTGGCACATCCTCACTCGTGGCGATGGGCTGTATTATGGTACGTCAGTGCCATTCGAATACCTGTCCTGTCGGAGTGTGTACCCAACGTGATGAACTGCGCGCGAAATTCGAAGGTACTCCAGAAAAAGTTGTGCAGTTGTTTACACATATTGCTGAGGAAGTGCGGGAAATTTTGGCCTCACTTGGGTTTTCTAGTTTGAGCGAGGTAACTGGCAGGACGGATCTGCTGAAACAGGTCTCGCGCGGAGATGCAGCCCTTGATGACCTTGATTTAAATCCGATTCTTATTCAGGCAGATGGTAATGGCGCTACTGGCTATATTGGTGGTGAGGGTCGTGTTGATGTTGCTGATACGCTTGATGCTCTAATGGTCAGAGATGCACACAACGCACTTGAAAATGGCGGCAAGATGCAGTTGTCTTACAATATTGAGAATACTGCCCGCGCAATTGGAACGAGGTTATCGTCTCATATTGTGCGCCGCTTTGGTATGACAGGTTTGCGTGAAGGTCAGATTACAGCCAGTTTGCGCGGATCTGCAGGACAGTCACTAGGAGCATTTGCCGTTCAGGGCCTTCGTCTTGACGTTGTTGGTGATGCAAATGATTATGTTGGGAAAGGCCTTTCTGGCGGTATGATCACGGTGCGTCCTGGCCCCTCAGCTCGGTTTGCTGCTAATAAAAACACCATCATTGGGAACACAGTGCTTTATGGGGCGACATCCGGCATGCTTTTGGCAAATGGCCAGGCTGGCGAGCGCCTATGTGTTCGCAATTCCGGCGCAACAGCTGTGGTTGAAGGTTGCGGGTCCAATGGCTGTGAATATATGACAGGTGGTACGGTAGTCATTCTTGGGCCGACCGGCGAGAATTTCGGCGCGGGTATGACTGGTGGTATGGCTTTTATCTATGATCCTGAAAACGTATTTCTGGCAAATGTGAACCCTGAGACATTAGAGATAAGAAGGGTGAACGAAGGCCATTGGCAAAAGCAGCTTCGCGAATTTGTAACGCGGCATGCCCGTGAGACGGACTCCGCGATTGCAAAGCGGCTTTTAAATAACTGGACCAGTGAGGTGAACAATTTCTGGCATATTGTGCCAACCGAAATTCTGTCTGTTTTATCTCATCCAATTGCAGAAGCCGAATTGTCAAGCCAGACCGCATAGGCTATACCCTTTGATCTAATGATAGGGGGGTATCACTGGTGGATATCAGACTTCAGGCAAATGCAGACAACCAAGATGTTGCCGGTTTGATGAAAGCCGCATTCGGTGCTGAACGCAATAATCGGGCAGTCTGGTATTTGCGACCAGCCGAGTCCGTAAGTAGTTTATGCTTGATTGCGTCACAAAATAATAAAATCTGCGGTAGTCTTCGCTTTTGGGAAGTAATAGTTTGCGGCCGTTGCCAGCTTCTGCTGGGTCCGTTAGCCGTGCAGCCTGACCTTCATGGTAAAGGTTTTGGGCGCGCGTTAGTGATTGATGGGCTTAGGCGTGCGCAGCAACATAATAAGTGGGATTTTGTGTTAGTATCAGGAGACCCTGATTATTACCCAAGATTCGGCTTTGTCCACGTAGAAGATGGTCGGTTTATCTGGCCTGGCGCTCTGTTACCTAATGTTCTGCAGATACGTGCGTTACATGAAGTTGGTCTGGATAACTTGCCTGTAGGTCCAATGGCTGTTTTGCCTCTTGCTGCTGGAAAAACTGGACACTAGCAATGGCTGTTCTACATCATTATCCTCTATCCCCGTCCAGCCGATTTATCAGGCTGCAGTGCAGCGAATATAGATTTGACATCACCTTACGGACACAAGTCCCTTGGCTTCGTGATGATGCGTTCCTAGCTCTCAACCCTGCCGGTGAAGTGCCGGTTCTTGAGGATGAAAGTCTGGGGGTTGTTTGTGGAGCGCGAGTGATAAGTGAATGGCTGGAAGAAATCGTTGAACTGAATAAGCTGATGCCTAAACATGCTGGTCAACGTGCTGAGGTCAGACGGCTGATAGATTGGTTTGAAACAAAATTTATGTTGGAGGTATCCCGTCCTCTGATCAAGGAGCGGATCATCAAAAGATTTGTTTCTGGTCAGCCTGCGTCATCAACTATCATGCGGGCAGCGCTAACCAATGCGCAAACCCATATGAATTATATTGAGTGGCTGTCGGCACAGAATCCATGGCTGGCTGGGCCTGACATGACCCTAGCTGATTTGGTTGCAGCTGCGCATTTATCTGTTCTTGACTATTTTGGTGATATTGACTGGGGTAGGTGTGAGGAAGCTAAAATGTGGTACATGAAACTCAAAAGTCGTCCCAGTTTCCAACCCTTGCTTTCCGATATAGTAGTTGGCATGCCGCCTTCAGCTCATTATACCGAACTGGATTTCTAAACTTTAGCACTTTCTATATCTGCTTCGGCCGAGTAAAGCCTATATGCGGCTGCACAAATTTGCTGCAAGTGGTGGTCTTCAGAAAACCTGTGGCCAGCCTGTTTATCCAAAATTACATCAACCTGTTCACCACACCATTTTTCAGCAATTTGAATTGCTGTTTGCCAGGGCACTTCTTGATCGGCCATACCCTGAAACAGGGTCAAGGGAATATCCAGATTAATTGGCCTATCCAGTACTAGATGACTCCGCCCGTCAAGGACTAAATGATAGGGAAAGATCACATCTTCGGGAGCATATGGATTTGGAAGCGCGATTTGCCCATTCGCCTCCATCTGTTGTTTTTGCTTGCTAGTTAGGCCTTCCCAAATCAATGTCTCGGTAAAATCAGGTGCGGCGGCAATACCAACTAGCCCGGCGATGCGGTCGTGACGTTCCTGTGCTGTTCGGATCATTAGCCACCCACCGAGCGAGGAGCCTATCAGAATTTGTGGCCCAGTGGTCAACTGATCAAGCATCATCACACAATCATTTACCCATTTCGTAATAGTTCCGTCTAGAAATGAACCATCAGACAGGCCATGTCCAAAATAATCAAATCTCAGGAAAGGTATATTGTGACTGCACGCCATTTGGTGAAGTGCATCTGCCTTAGTTCCAAACATGTCTGACCCATGTCCAGCAAGGAATACTAATCCAGGACCTTCTTTGCGGCCTTCATGACGCAAATAGGCGCGTTTTGAACCATCTGGGCAGGTCAGATAGGATACAGAGTCTAACTGGCCGCTATCTTGCATAATCTTACTGATCCTTTGTTTCTGTATTTGAGTTGTTACAATAATGTTCACATATCTTATGGTGAGATTAAAACCTAATTCGCCCGTTGCCAAAGATGGGCATACAGTTTACCTCTAACCTTGTACCGATTTATCTGAGAATTACTAAGAAATTTATGTCCGAACACAACATTATTACTCGCCCTGTTATTGTTCAGATTCTGCCCGCCTTAAACAGAGGGGGTGTTGAGCGCGGGACTGTAGAGATTGCCAGAGCAATTATTGACCGCGGCTATAAGGCTGTGGTGGTCAGCAACGGTGGTTTGTTTGAAACACAATTGGTCAGGCTGGGAGCAACAGTTCATCGGTTGCCGGTACATTCAAAAAATCCATTTAGATGGCCGTTGATTAGATCAAGGTTAGCAACTATTCTTCAGTCTGAAGGCGCAGACATCGTCCATGTAAGATCCCGAGCGCCAGCGTGGATTGCCCTTCCTGTTGCTAAGCGTCTGTCCATAGCTACTGTAGCGACCATACACAGCAAATTTGCACCTCAGAATGCAATCAAACATTTATATAATAGAAAGATGCTTAAAGCAGATTCTGTGATAGCTATCTCTGATTTTATCAAATCGATTATTGTCAAACATTATAGGAAACACAGGTCAGCGGATTCGGTTACCGTAATTCATCGTGGTGTCGATACAGCCATTTTTGATCCGTCAAGTGTGACCCAACATCGTATTATCCGTGAGGCTGAGCGGCTGAACTTACCGGAAGAAGGCTTCGTTATCATGTTGCCTGCCCGCCCGACAAGCTGGAAAGGTCACGAAGTGCTTATCAAAGCGGTTGCTGAACTGAATCGCCCGGATGTTACACTTTTGCTGCTTGGTGCAGGTGATGGTGCCCCCAGATTTGTGGCTGGCCTTGAACAACTTGCACGGAAGACAGGACTGAATGGTCGTTTACGGATTGCTACAGGAAGTGATGACATGCCATCCGCCCTGATGCTTGCAGATGTTATTGCAATGCCTTCTACTGTTCCAGAGCCTTTTGGCCGTGTTGCAGTGGAGGCTGGGGCAATGGGCAGACCAATTGTTGCTTTTAAGCATGGTGGTGCTGTTGAATCTGTTCTTGACGGCCAGACAGGGTGGTTGGCTGAACCAGGTGACATATCTGACCTTTCGCGCGCATTAGGCACAGCACTTGATTTGTCGCAGGAGAAAAGGGCAAAGCTGGCAAAAAAGTCCCGCGCTCATATCATAAAATCCTTCTCAAAGGAAAAAATGTGCCAAAAAACGTTGGAAATTTATGATGAACTTTTGCAGAACAAAGCAAGATAATCGGTTAATATTGTTAGATAAACAGCAGGATTAAAGAGAATGCCGACCATTTCACTCCCGGATGGGTCTACACGCCAATATGATAACGCTGTAACCCCAGCTCAGGTCGCTAGCGATATCGGACCTGGTCTTTCAAAAGCCGCGATGGCGGCTGTTGTTAATGGGACTGAATGGGATTTAAGCAGACCAATTAACGATGATAGTGAATTGTCTCTAATAACAGCTAAAAATACAGATGCGGCACTGGAACTGGTTCGTCATGACTGTGCGCACATCATGGCTGAAGCCGTGCTGGAACTGTATCCTGATGTGCAAGTCACCATAGGTCCGTCTATTGAAAATGGGTTTTACTATGATTTTCACCGCGAACAGCCTTTCACGACAGATGAGCTGTCTGCCATTGAGGTCCGGATGCATGACATTGTTGACAGAGATGAGCCTATAGAACGCGGGGTTTGGACTAGAGATGAAGCGATTGCGTTTTACCGCGCGAAAAACGAACCTTTTAAAATTGAGCTGGTTGAAGCTATACCTAAAGGTGAAAAAGTGTCCTTCTATACTCAGGGTGGTTTTATAGATCTGTGCCGTGGCCCCCATTTGCCCTCAACAGGGCGTGCTGGTCATGCGTTCAAATTAATGAAGGTAGCTGGGGCTTACTGGCGGGGGGATTCAAACCGACCAATGCTTCAACGGATCTATGGAACGGCCTGGCTGACAGAAAAAGACCTTGTCCAATATTTGACTATGCTGGAGGAAGCCGAAAAGCGTGACCATCGTAAACTGGGGCGTCAGCTTGACTTCTTTCATCTTCAGGAAGAAGCAGCGGGTTCGGTGTTCTGGCACCCAAAGGGCTGGACCCTTTATCGTGAGATTGAAATGTACATGCGAAGGAGGTTATCTGACGCGCACTACAGTGAGGTGAAAACACCTCAGCTTGTTGACCGCAGCCTGTGGGAAGCTTCTGGTCACTGGGATAAATTCCGTGAAAATATGTTTACAGCCGCAACCACAGAGGACAGAACATTGGCATTAAAACCAATGAACTGCCCCGGTCATGTCCAGATCTATCGACAGGGCGTGAAATCTTACAGGGATTTGCCGCTCCGTATGGCCGAGTTCGGCTCGTGTCATCGGAATGAGCCGTCCGGGGCTTTGCACGGGATTATGCGGGTGCGGGCATTCACTCAGGACGATGCGCATATTTTTTGCACAGAAGAACAAATCAATTCAGAATCAGTTGAATTTTGTAATTTGCTTCAAGATATTTACAAGGATTTTGGTTTTGAAGATATTCATGTGAAATTTTCAGATCGGCCTGAGGTTCGGGCAGGCGATGATGCCACTTGGGATAAGGCTGAGGCTGCCTTGCGGGATGCGACTAATGCTGCTGGGCTTGAAACGCTGCTGAACCAAGGTGAGGGTGCATTTTATGGGCCAAAACTTGAATTCGTCTTACGCGATGCAATTGGACGTGACTGGCAATGTGGAACACTTCAGGTTGATTTTGTTTTGCCTGAGAGGCTTGACGCAGAGTATGTTGCAGAAGATGGTAATCGATATCGACCCGTGATGCTCCATCGGGCTATTTTGGGGTCGCTGGAACGTTGGATCGGCATTCTGATCGAACAGTATTCAGGACGGCTGCCTGCTTGGTTGGCACCTGTCCAGCTAGTTGTTGCGGCAATCACAGACAGCGCTCATGATTATGCTAAACAGGTCCACACCGCTGCCCTAGTAGCAGGGATGCGCGCTGAACTGGATACTCGCAACGAAAAAATCGGCTATAAAATTAGAGAACATTCAACAGCAAAAGTGCCCTTCATTTTGGCTGTTGGTGGACGGGAGGCAGAGGCAGGTACAGTTGCTTTGCGCCGTCTGGGCTCAGACAAGCAGGAAATCATCCAGCTTGACGAGGTGATGGCCATATTGGCTGATGAGTCACTGCCTCCTGACCAAAAGCGTTCAAAAGCTTGAATTTTACCATAAAACAGACTATTTACTTCGACCATAGATACTAATCTTTGGACGGTGCTAGTCAGGCACACCTTTAGATTGGAATACACATTTATAACAGACAACGGAGAGTTACATAGTACGTCCACGCAACGATGCGCCGCCCGCCGCTGACGGTCCGCGTATTAATACAGAGATCCGGTCCGCAACTGTCCGGTGCATCGATCCTGAAGGTGAACAGATGGGGATTCTGACAATCGATGATGCCTTGCGTAAAGCAGATGAATTCGGTCTAGATTTGGTTGAGTTGCAGCCTAATGCGGAACCACCTGTTGTTAAAATTCTAGATTATGGAAAATATAAATATCAGGCGCAGAAACGTGCTTCAGAAGCTCGAAAAAAGCAAAAAGTTATTGATGTAAAGGAAATTAAGTTGCGTCCTAACATTGACAGCCATGATTATGACGTGAAGATGCGCTCTGTTCGTAAGTTTCTGGAATCTGGTGATAAGGTTAAGATAACACTGCGGTTCAGAGGACGTGAAATGGCTCATGTGGAATTGGGTAGCCAGCTTCTGGAGCGTGTGCGCGAAGATATAGAAGAAGAAGCAAAAATCGAATCATTGCCAAAAATGGAGGGTCGGCAGATGATAATGGTGCTTGCGCCGAAATAAGATCTCTTTCCACTCTTCTAATTCTGTCTGATATTCAGCTGCTTATCTGGTTGATCTTTAGCTTCAAATTAATTATAACACCGCATCCGATTGGATCGCTGAACGTCGCGACTGGGCTTTTCAAGGGCTGCCCAGCCGGCATGAGAGACGAGGAACTCAAAACGGGTTTGTTCTGGTGCTTAAATAAAGAAAAGAGGTCGAAATGCCCAAGATGAAAACAAAAAGCGGAGCAAAAAAACGCTTCCGCGTGACAGCTAGTGGCAAGATCATCGGTTCAGCTGCGTTCCTGAGCCACAATCTTCGTCGCCGTTCTCAGAAAATGAAACGTCAGGCACGTGGGACAATGATTCTGCATGATGCAGACGCGCGCATCGTGCGCAAATTCCTGCCCTACGCGTGATAAAATGTAAGGAGAGCGAGTTATGGCAAGAGTAAGTCGTGGCGTGACGGCACATGCCCGT
>CABYOG010000031.1 GCA_902520575.1 uncultured SAR116 cluster alpha proteobacterium | reverse complement strand
GTTACAAGATTTCTTTGAGCCGTTTTCTGAAGTGATCAAACTGTTTGGAGATAGCACAGTTACATCAGTGTGACTGATACTTCGGGTGAACTAGAATTAGAGATTGATATCTTATCAGTAATCATTATGTTGCTGCGCTATCTTTTTCTCATCTTAACTATTCTCAGCTAAAAACTTCTGTTCCAGCACTAAGAGATCCTGTTTTCGCATTCCAATCTTCCTTAAAGGGTTTCCACTATAAATGGTCCACGGGTTTAAGACCTTTCTTACTAAAGATAATGCACCTATTGCTACTCCGTCCCCTAATGCAGCGCCCGGCAGGAGAACAGAATTTGTCCCTATAATACAATGTTTTCCGATGTTTATATACGAATAATCTGTCCCTAAATATCGCTGAGGTATTGTAGGGTTGGTTAGAAAGGTTCCACTGTAATCATCACTTTGGGCAACGATTTGCACATAGTATGCGGTGCCTGAAAAATCGCCAATTTCTATTCCCAATTTTCCACCAGCAAGGTTTGATCCGATTGCAAGGTGGACATTTCGTCCAATTTTGACTTTGCCAGATAACACGACAAAATCGTCCACTCTACTATCATCGCCGATTGATATATCATCAGGGAAGTAAAACTTTGCAGAATTACTAATTTTTACGTTTCGTCCTATACTCTTAAACCCTATTGCTTGGATTTCCTCATTAGATAGGAATGCCATATTTTCTCCTAGTGCATCTTGCCTTCACTATCTTGCCGAGTGGTTTTGAGAGTCTCTAAGGGGCCGACTTTATTGTTTACTTTGTCTAAAACACAATTTTTATCTTGATCTGCATTTTTTTCAATTAAAAGCCTTAACGAAACTCTTGGAGAAGAAGCTTTGACAGGTTTTGTTCCGTGCAGAATATATGGGTGCCACATTGCTACATCCCCGATTTCGCCTGTCAACGTTAACACATCATACTCAGCGGAGAATTTATTTTTGTACCTAATTCTATTTTCATTATTTAAGTGAACATAATCATGTGGGAACGCCTGCGGTCCGTTCAAATGGCTGTCCGGAATAATAATCAATGGTGCGGATTCTACAGTTACTTCATCCAAGTAAATATAAACGGTTATAAAGTCTGGATGCCGCAGCGGAAAGTCAATTATGTCTTGATGTAGTGATATGCCTCTAAACATTGTAACTGCACGCCCTGTTTCAGAAAGAAATTTTCCAATATTAGGAATATTCATAGTGCTAAGTTCTTTTTGTACCCATTCTGGTATGAGCTCGTCAGGCAACCCAACAACAGCTTTATATTCCAATACGCGCCACTTATTTCCCAATATAGAGGTTATTTTGTCTGTGAAACGGGTGTCACTAAATAGAAAGTTGGTGTCGGCTTTCTCAGCCAAGTTTCTTCCTGGTCTGGGGTTCACTCCGAGATATGAGGGTTGAGATTTGTACTCTTCCACATTTAAAAATAACGCCGAAAAATCCACGCCACCTAAAATAAAATCTCTAAATTGAACAAGATTTTTTGAGAGATGTTTCAACTGAAACTGTTCAAAACCATTATTGGAAAAAGAATATTCTGATTTTAAGCTATTCATTTATCACTCTCTAACTTTATTGAAGCATTTTTTGAACCTCTAACGCACTTACCTGAGGTTATATCAAAAATCCAACCGTGATTTGGACAAGTGATATATCCATTTTCATCGGGTACACATTTTGATAAGTCCGCCCCTCTATGTGGACAGGTTCGTTTATTGATGTAGAGTTTACCATTAAAGAGGGTCTTCATTATATTTTGCTCTTGGCTAAGATCCTCCATGAGTGAATCAAAACACTTTTCGCTATGATTGAATAACAAGACATTCATTAACTCAGGCAAATACCCATTCGATGATTGCGCTACTTTTACGTGACCGGCGTACCATAATTCTTCAAAGGGAATATCTAATCTTAGGAATTGTTTATTTGACGGTCCTTCAAAGTACAAAACGTAGTCTTTTGTCTCGAGCTCCTTGAAAGAATAGTCCGACTTTATAATTGTTTCAAAAACGTTTTTGATGTTTTTACCATTGTGTCTGGCAATGGATACAACTTTATCTGATTTGGACCTGGCATCGTTCTCAAAAAAAACAAGTTTCAGCGAGAAATCCTTCAATTCTGGATATTTAAACAATTTTGATGAGAGCGTTTCGCAATAGTGGTTTAACTCCATCATGCTTAGACTTTTTTCTAAATTATTTTGCTTTTTAGCGAAACTTTTTAACTTTTCTTTACTTCTGTTGAATTCGGCAATTTTGGTTGAAATTGATGGTAACCAACTTTTTGTCTGAATTTTGCCTCTACAATCAATGTCGATATCCGAATTTAATTGCGGAACATATACATCAATTTTTTTATTAACCAGATTTTCAATTTTGGCTTTCATGAAGCTTGGATTGTAACCGGTTTCCAACCCACTTATTGAGTCGTATTCTGTAGACAGAGTAATCGCTGGCCCAGCACAGAGTATACCTTCATCCGCACCAGTAATGCCCAGTTGAGCAACATAATTTTCTATTTGTGCTTGAAGGTGGCGTTCTTTTAATTCTTTTTTCTTGGAGGCCGACAGATGCAAATCATTTGTAGGAAATGGGGATACAAGAGAATATTGCCCTGCATAAATTACTTTCTTCTTTCCTGGGTTTTTGATTTTAAATGTTTCAGATATGCAGGAGTCATTTCCATTGACAAAAATACTTTTTTCATACTCCAAAATAGCGACCGCATGCTCGGCATATAATGGTTTTTCGAATTCGAGTGTAAGTGTGACGTCATCGATGGTGAACGGATAAGCTTCCGGTAAACAGATAACAGGATTTGAACATATTTTCCTTACGCGCTCTGCAAACTTAGTCGATAAAAATTCTGGCAATAAAACGGTTAGTCTACCATTTAAGTTAGAGCATAATTCCTGAAAATAATGCTCATCAAAATGGTCGGAATGTTCGTGTGAATACCATACGAAAATTTCATCTAATCCGTCAAAAATGCCCCAATCAGGTTTTCTAATTTCAGGATAAGGTACCCAACCGCCTTCCATAGCAGGCCTTTCGCTCAACCATGGATCCATTAGGATTGCTTTGTTGTTTATCTTCGAAAAAAAACAAGCGTGACCAAGAAATTCAAGAGATTTTTTCATATCTTAATTTCTCTTCCAAACGCAAAAAGCCGATGGGCCGTATGCCCAGGAAATTCTCTTTAATGTCAGGTTGTTCTTTCCTATAAATTCATCCACTGCTTGGGTGGCACCTGGCCATTCTGGATATCCATATTCGTCAAAAAGAATCATGCCTTCTTCCACCATCACTTTGGGTAAATGCTCCAAAACTTTTTTAGTTGGCTCATACAGATCCATATCCATATTGATGAAGTTAAACTTCACGCCCGAATTCTGTTCTATGAATTTTGGCCAAGTGTCTCTTACATCACCTTTTATAATGTGTATATTTTCCGGATATCTAAGTTCCTTTTTCATGTGATTCAGACATGTTTCAAACGTTTTAATGTCAAAGCTAAGCCCGCCTATTTTCTTTTCTTTGTGGCTCGACAAGTTTTTATCATTATCGTGAATGTCCACGAAACCTTGAAAAGTGTCAAAACCGAAAAGATGGCGGCTTGATAAACCCATTGTTTCTTGTTTCGAGACGTCGAAGATGTCTAGCAAGCGAGCCAAGAAGAAAAATGAACTGCCACGCCAGACACCGAATTCCGCCACGCTTCCAGGCAGTTCTAATGTTTGCTTAAAAAGCTCAAATATAGCCAAATGTCTCGCGGTGTGAGATGTCCTAAGCCAACCAGCATAGTTTGAAACATCAGCGAAAAAGTGTTTGTCATTTTTCACTTTAAGTTATCTTCTAAATTTCTTTTTACGGCTTTGATAATGTTCTTTTTTTTGTAGCTAATTCACACATTTCCGTCAAGACTTTCGTAGTCGGTTGACCTTTCGGATTCAAGAAATCTCATATAATGCAGTGCTAAGATTCAACTAAGCTCTGATGAGTAGAACAAGGTCTCGTTTTGTATCATCTAAGGCCGCCTCTGGCAGCTATTTTGAATACAAGTTTCGTCAAAAGAATGGCGTACAATTTTTATTCAAACGCTTCTCGGATGTAGCTAAGCTGTGCTAATCAGAAATGGTCAAAAATTACTTCCAAATTATATGGAAACAGATAACATTTATGAAATAAGTTAGTAGTTTTACCCCTTGTTTCTTTAATTTGAGGTAGAGCAATTAATTCATACTGGTAAGAAATGCCTGAAAATTCCTCTTTTACAGTTCCACCTGATTTAAAACAACATTTCTTAAGAACAATTGACGGGCGCCAAATACATGTCGCAGAGGTTGGCCGGGGCCATCCTTTGGTTTTTGTTCATGGGTGGCCTGAGTTTTGGAAGAGCTGGCTTCCAGTTGTAAATCTTCTGAAATCAAATTATCGTTGCATAATGCCTTGTCTATATGGTTTTGGTTTGAGTGATAAACCAGATGAGGTTGATAGCAGGATAGATGCTGATTTTCATGCGAGCGATATAAATTTTATTGTCAAAAAACTGTGTAGCAATCGTCCGATTCTAATTGGTCATGATGTGGGTAGTTATGTTCTTCAATCAGTTGGAAACAAAAATCCAAAGAATTATTCAGGGCTCATTTTTTTTAATTGCCCCACTGCCTCTGTTGGTCGAGGTTGGGTGAACGATGGTCACGTTAACGAAATTTGGTATCAATCCTTTCATCTAACAGATTTAGCACAGCAATTGGTCGGTTTTAATCAGCATACAATACGTTTGTATGTCGAATATTTTTTAAAGCATTGGAGCTACAATAAGTCTGCTTTTGACCTCGTGTTAGATGATTGGGTTGAAAACTTTAGTCAGCCTAATGCGCTGATTGGTGGTTTCAGCTGGTACAAAAGTAATAATGAAAAAAGAATAAAAACACTCCAAGGTGATGTTGATATGCCTCTTAATAAAATATCAACCCCATCAGCTATTTTATGGGGTAAACACGATCCAATTTTAAAATCAGATTGGGGTAAATTCGTCGAGGCGCATTTTGATGATGTTTTCGTTGAATATGCAAATAACTCAGGTCATTTTGTTCATGTTGAACAGCCTGAATTAGCTATGAAATTTATCAATCAAAATGCACTGAAATGGCTTATTTGAAATTGAGGTAACATTCTGTTCTGCAAAAACTGTAATTGTTGGTATTGAAAATTTTGAATGAGTATTGTTATGAGACCTTTTTTATATATTTTCGTAACTTTATTAATAGGAACTTGTGCTAATGCAACCACAATGGATGAAACTGACGTCTCGATTGGTGAGTTTTCTGAATTTGTAGCTTCATCTGGCATGATTACGCACGCAGAGTAACATGGTGGGATGGTATATGAGGCTGGGTGGATTGTTAAACCAGACTGGAATTGGCGTGCACCGTATGGAGCAATTGGTACATTAAATGAACCAGCTGTGCATGTCACCTATTCTGAAGCTGAGCAATACTGCAAATGGAAAGACAAAAGACTCCCAACAAAGGAAGAGTGAGTGGAGGTAGGGTATACTGAAAAGAGAGTCGCCCCAACAGACGGCTATATTCAGGGAACGACTTATCCATACCCGACGGGAGAGAATCCTATCGGTGTAAACTGTTTGTCTGATTACGATGCTGAAACACTTCTTGCCGGCAAGAAATCCAATTTTGGCAATGTTCTAAACAGAGGGCTGGGCCATGCGCCTGTTGGCGTTAGCAAGCGGTGGGTAAATGGGCTTTATGATATGGGTGCAAATGTTTGGGAATGGGCTAAACTGCCCAGTGATAATGGGCATCAGGCGACTATGGGTGGTTCATGGTGGTATGGCCAGCGTCAGATGAAGGCCAATTATGGGGCAACAAAGCCTGAGGGTATGGCTGTTGTCTATGTTGGCTTTAGGTGCATCTCTGACTGACAGGATAAATTCAGCGGATTATAATAGAAAGTAGCTGGAGCAAGCCTGCGCCGTTTTAATATGCTAGTGATTTATTAGGTCACTTAAAATTCCAACAACTTCTTCACAATACTCTTAGTCTATACGGCCTCATATCAGAGCTGCTTCAGGTATGGACGGATCCATATGGTATAATGTATCACCTTATTCCTCATGATTGCGTAATGCTTCAGCAACAAGCATGCAAAAAGGCTTGCTTATTATTCTAAGCAGTAACAATCTAAAAAAAGATTAAGGAGGGAATAATGCCAAGTTTAGAAGCGAAGAATTTTTCCAAGGATGCAGATGAAGTATCAACACCCAATAATGCAAGGGTCGAAACAGTGAATGTCTTAGGTCAAAGGGTCATGAAGTTGACTGTCCAGCCAGGATGGAAATGGTCCAATGACATTAAGCCAGTTGTAGGAACAGACAGCTGTCAGGCAAAACACGTTGGCGTGATAGTTGAGGGTACTATTACATGCCAGCATAACGATGGCAGTGAAATTACTTACTCAGCCGGAGACGCCTATGCCATTGAACCAGGACACGATGCTTGGGTTGTAGGTGACAGCAAGGCTGTTGCATATGAGTTTCACGGAGCGTGGGGCGACAGTCATTAAAATCGCTCATTTTTCTGGATAAAATTGTTTAAACTTAAGTCCAGAAGGTTGTCCGGCATTTTGATCCACGCGAAATGCTGGGAAATTGAGTGTGGCACAGAAAAGGGGAAAAATATGTTGGAGAATACAGGAGGTATAGTTGGTTTTGGCGCCATTCTGATACCCACTTTGATGGGGCTTTACTATGGTTTCCGCTGTACATTTCAAACTGATGCAGCGATTGAACAGTGGGGTATTGGAGCAGGCGCAGCCTGGATGGTAAGATTTGCTGGCGTTAACGTAGGTTCACAGAATATTGTCTACGCCATCTTGTTGATGACATCCCCAGCAGGAGCATGGGCTATATTTGCATATGGGACCATTCAGTCAGCAGCCATGCTAGTAATGAGCTATCTCACAGTTAATGGAAAATGGGCGGAAGTTGAAGGGGTCAACCCAACCCATGAGGGCACAATAGTTGCAGGTATATTATTAGTTTGTCATCTCTACATCATGTTTGGGATGCAGCATATCATTTACATGTGAATATCAAATGTTGTGGGGAGATGCAAATTCATCTCCCTTCTTATTTTTAAAAAATTTTTTCAAAGAGACGGAGGAGGCTCTATTTGATTATTGTGAAAGTGACCTTTCAAATTCCTAAAGATCTTGACCTTACTGCACTGAAAGGAAAGTTTGAGGAAACAGCCCCTATGTACAGGGATACAAAAGGACTAATCCGCAAAAACTACATATGCGATTTAGATAAATCGATTGGCGGTGGCATTTATTGTTTTGAGTGCAGGAAAGATGCCGACAATTGGTTTGATGATGCCAGAATTGAATGGCTAACAAACAGATATTCAAAACCTGATATAGAGTATTTTGAAAACCCGGTAATTGTGGACAATATAACTGGGGAAATCTTAGCCTGATGCGTGTGCTGCTATTCAGCATATTCCTGTTATCAGGTTGCACAACCGTGTCAAAGGAAAGTGCAAATCACAACAGAGGTTACGTGGATGGGTGCAAATCCAAAATAGCCGCATCTCTCTCTCTTCCAGAGGTAAAAAATAAAATGGGTGATGTTTATTATCAGAGCGGCTGGGAAAGTGGATTTGAGGAATGTGATGGTGTGATGTGATTTATGACATAAACAGACAAGAAAACGGAACCTGTAACAGTTGTGGCTACACTAGCTGGAAATACAAAGATGAAAGTCTCCCACATAAAGAAGAAATTTGTCTGAACTCGTCATGCAGATATGCAATTAAGAACGGCAGAGCAGAAATTATGAACAAGGCGGACTGGACAAAGTTTCTGTCTTCAAAAGCTGAGACTTATTTAACGGTGAAAAGGGTCTGATTTCGCACTGGCTTTGAGAGGTATCTCATGCGAGCCTTTTCAAAATTTTAGCTACTCTTTTTTGGAGCAGACATATGCAAAAACGAATTTATTTCACTGGCGCAAGTGGTAAAGCAGGAAAGCATGTTGCTGCCTATTTGATTCAAAAAGGCCACCGCGTCCTCAACGCTGATATTACGCAGGTAAATCAAGAAGGGTTAGATTATTTGAAAGTTGATGTCACTGACCCTGCACAAGTTTTTTCTTCTATGTCAGCACATATGAACAGGGATGAATTACGCCAGCGACAAACGCCGTTGGGTTATGATGCAGTTGTGCATTTTGCGGCAATACCGCGGATACTGCAGGCGAGTGATATTGAAACCTATAAAGTGAATGTAATGGGTACTTACAATATTATTGAGGCTGCAGTTAAGCTTGGCATAAAGAAGATAATTTTTGCTTCATCAGAAACTGTCTACGGTCTGTGTTTTTCGCACAACAAGCCTGCACCTTTATCGCTTCCTATCTTTGAAGAGGATGAAACTCGCCCTATGGACAGTTATGCAATGTCAAAAGTCGTCAATGAAGAAACTGCCAAAGCGTTCCAGCGCCGGACAGGTTTTGATATTTATGGATTGCGTATAGGAAACGTTGTAGAGCCAGACGAATATCATCTGTTTGAAGGTTTTTGCAAAAACCCCGGAGTTAGATTGCCAAACGCTTTCAATTATATAGATGCTCGTGATTTAGGTCAGGCTGTTGATTTATGTTTATCGAAGGACGGTTTGGGTTATGAGGTTTTCAATGTTTCTAATGATCAGAATTCAGTAAACCTGACGACAGAAGATATCCTTAAGAAATTTTATCCCAAGGTTCCCTTAAAAAGGGATGTAGATCCGTATGAGTCTTTGTTTTCTAATGAGAAAATAAAAAAGGTTTTAGGTTTTATACCGCAGCACGATTGGCGTAAACAGACGTAACGGTATTTTGACTAAAAATAAATAATAAGGCGGGTGGCATTAACCCGCCTTATTTTTTCCAGTAGTTCTCTCGTGGGAATGGCTATAGCGAAATTTTGATAAAACGTGTCGGCATTTCAGGTGTAACCAGAAACATTTTGAAATTAAAACAAGGAGAGTTTAGCATCTTAAGGAGTTGTTACTTTTAGGAAATGCTGAAGGAGCTGTCATGAAAGCGTCAGATCTGTTTATCCAAGCTCTGGAGAATGAAGGTGTGGAGTATATTTTTGGAATCCCTGGAGAAGAAAATTTGGATATTTTGGAATCTCTCCGAAAGTCTAAACAGATCAAACTTATTTTGACGAGGCATGAACAAGGCGCGGCATTCATGGCTGCTACCTACGGCAGGCTTACTGGGAAAGCTGGAGTATGTCTTGCTACATTGGGGCCTGGCGCGACAAACTTCACAACACCTGCGGCCTATGGATTTCTTGGAGGTTTTCCTCTTGTGATGATTACTGGCCAGAAACCGATAAAAAAGTCGAAGCAGGGGCAATTTCAGATAGTGGACGTTGTTCATTTGTTTGCGCCCATATGCAAAATGACAAAGCAAATTGTCAATGGTAATACAATCCCATCACTAGTGAGAGAAGCTTTTCGCGTTGCTGAGGAAGAAAAGCCTGGCCCTGTATTGCTTGAGTTGCCGGAAGATATTGCAGAAGAGAAATCGGATGTGGTGGATTTAATTCCACCCCACAAGAGGTTTTATGCGGTAGCAGGTGAAGACGTCATAAATGCGGCTGCCAATTCAATTAAGGATGCCAGATATCCATTGTTGATGATAGGTGCTGGAGCAAATCGGAAGGAAGCCAGACGAGCTATTTCCGAATTCATCGGTTTGATCGGTATACCCTTCTGTAATACTCAGATGGGAAAGGGCGTTGTCGATGAAAGTTCGGATTATTTCTTAGGGACTGCAGCGCTTTCAGATAAAGATTATTTGCATGATTATATCAAAGAGGCTGACCTAATAATTAATATTGGCCATGATGTCGTAGAAAAACCGGCCTTTTTCATGGAACATAACGGCGCAAAGGTGATCCACATAAATTACAAATCAGCTCAAGTGGATCAAGTTTATTTTCCACAAATAGAAGTCGTTGGTGACATCGCTTTGTCTGTTGATGCATTGGCGGCCGCTCTTGGGTCAAAGCTTGATTTGGACTTGAGAGATTTTGAAAAAGTTAGGGATAACGTCAAAAGGGAAATCTACCGACTTGATGACGAGCCATCGTTTCCAATGCGGCCACAACACATTGTTTCAGAAATTCGAAATTTGATGGGATATCATGATATCATAGCTCTCGATAATGGCGTTTACAAAATTTGGTTTGCTAGAAACTATCTTGCATTTCAGCCCAACACAATCCTCCTAGATAATGCTCTAGCAACTATGGGAGCGGGATTACCCTCTGCAATGCTTGCTGCGATGATACACCCAAACCGCAAAGTGATGTCAATTTGTGGTGATGGTGGTTTCATGATGAATAGTCAGGAATTGGAAACAGCTGTTAGATTGGATTTAAATCTGGTTGTTTTAATTCTGAATGACAACTCTTACGGAATGATCCGTTGGAAACAGGCAGGGGCTGGTTTTAAAGATTGGGGATTAGAGTATGAAAACCCGGATTTCGTAAAATATGCTGAGGCATACGGGGCTCGCGGACATAGAATTTCGAGCGTGACTGGTTTTGTTGAGACAATAGATCGTGCCTACAGAGAAGGCGGAGTGCATGTGGTCGATTTGCCAGTTGATTATTCACAAAATGTAAAAGAGTTGATCACTGATTTAAGAGATCACAAGCCAATTGTATGAGGGACTCAATGATGCATCGATTAGAGGTAACCAATCCCTTTGATGGTTCACCAGTAGGCGAAGTGAAACTGTCGTCTGCGAGTGAGGTGGATACAGCATTGGCCATTGCTGAAAAAACACATAAGGCAAATAAAAAAGGACTCCCAAAGCATGAGAGAATAGCGGTGTTAAAAAAAACTGCAGAAATCATGAAAGGAAGAGCAGATGAGCTTGCCTTACTTATTGCTTCAGAGGGCGGAAAGCCTCTAATTGACGCAAAAGTTGAAGTGGAGCGGGCTATTGATGGAGTGGAAACTTGCGCCGCTGAAATTGCAAATAATGCAGGCATGGAAATCCCTATGGATTTAACTTCAGCTGGTGAAGGTAAAATAGCGTTTACAACTAAAGAACCCATTGGGATTGTGGTCGCTGTTTCTGCATTTAATCATCCATTAAATTTAATCGTTCATCAGGTGGCACCAGCTGTTGCCGCTGGAAACCCGGTCATAGTGAAACCGGCAGACGATACGCCACTTAGCTGTGAGGCATTTATTAAAATATTACATCAGGCAGGATTGAGCACGGAATGGGCTCAGTTTGTCTGCTGCGATGTAAGTGATGCACAAAAGCTCGTGACTGA
>CABYOG010000030.1 GCA_902520575.1 uncultured SAR116 cluster alpha proteobacterium | reverse complement strand
ACCCTGTTCTGATCGGGGCACCAGGGGTCGGCAAAACAGCAATTGCAGAGGGGTTAGCACAACGTATTATCAATAAAGATGTGCCTGAAGCCTTAGCAGATAAAACACTGTTGTCTCTAGATATGGGGGCCCTAGTTGCGGGTGCAAAATACCGCGGTGAATTTGAAGAAAGGCTTAAAGCAGTTCTGGATGAAATAGAAGCAGCAGAAGGTGATATAATTGTATTCATTGACGAAATGCACCAACTTGTCGGCGCAGGTAAAACAGATGGTGCAATGGACGCTTCAAATCTATTAAAGCCAGCCCTCGCCCGGGGTAAACTGCATTGTATTGGAGCAACAACCCTGGATGAATACAGAAAATATGTTGAGGCTGACGCTGCTCTTACCCGCCGGTTCCAGCCTGTTTTTGTGGGTGAGCCGAGTGTGGAAGATACAATTTTCATTCTCAGGGGTCTAAAAGAAAAATACGAGCTACATCACGGAATACGGATCACAGATGATGCGCTTGTCTCAGCAGCACAGCTGTCCAATCGCTATATTAATGAGAGATTTCTGCCGGATAAAGCCATTGATGTTGTTGATGAGGCCGCCAGCCATATCCGTATACGCTCAGATAGTAAACCAGAACAGCTTGAAGCCATCGACAGGCAGATTGTGCAGTTGAAAATTGAACAGGCTGCTCTGCTGCGTGAAGATAATGAAGACACAAATCAAAAACGGCTAGATATCATTTCAGAGCAATTAACAGAGCTGCAGACTCAGTCAGAAGAGCTGACTCAAAAGTGGGAAACTGTTAAACGTCAGATGAGTGAAATATCTGCTTTGCAGCAGAAGATTGAAGACGCTCGTCATACCTTGGAGATATCACAACGCAAGGGCAATCTGGAACAGGCAGCAGAACTGACCTACTCCATTCTCCCTGGCTTGCAGAATGAACTGGAGGCAGTAAAAGAGCATTTGTCAGGATCTGACCTGATAGATGAGCAAGTTGAGCAGAAACATATTGCACAGGTTATTAGCCAGTGGACAGGCATACCTGTGACTAAAATGCTTAGTGAAGAACAGGACAAGCTACTGCAGATGGAACAAACCATCGGCAAAAGTGTGATTGGCCAGGAAAAAGCAATAAAAGTCATCGCCAACGCTGTCCGGCGTGCACGTGCAGGCCTTAATGATCCAGAACATCCCGTAGGCAGTTTTCTCATGTTAGGTCCAACAGGGGTGGGAAAAACAGAGCTAGCCAAAAGCCTTGCTGAATTTATGTTTGACGATACGGATGCTGTGCTGCGTCTCGATATGTCTGAATACATGGAAAAACACGCAGTTTCTCGCCTAATTGGCGCACCGCCTGGTTATGTCGGCTATGATGAAGGCGGCGCACTTACAGAAGCTGTACGCCGGCGCCCTTATCAACTTGTGTTATTTGATGAAATAGAAAAAGCACACCCTGATATTTTCAATATACTCCTGCAGGTACTTGATGATGGTCACCTGACAGACGGGCATGGCCGGAAAGTTGATTTCCGCAATACGTTAATCCTGCTAACATCCAATCTGGGATCTACACCGCTCTTGGAGCTTGACGATGATGCGTCTGTCGATGAGGCTCGCGAGGCAGTTATGACAGAGGTGCAAGCCGCTTTCAGACCAGAGTTTCTCAATCGATTGGATGCAATATTATTGTTTCAGCGTCTAAGTCGTGAACATATGGCAAAAATCGTTGATATTCAGATTGAAAGCCTGCAAGCCCGTCTTGCAGATCGCAATATATCTCTTGAGCTTACAGCTAATGCTAGAGACTGGTTAGCTGACAAGGGTTATGATCCACATTATGGCGCAAGGCCCTTAAAGCGTATCATCCAGAACCATGTTCAAGATCAACTGGCTGAATCCCTGCTGCAGGGAAACATCAGACATGGTGAAATGGTAGAGGTGGTCCGAACTGATGTACCTGATGGCCTTTCTATTCACACCAAAGACGCTCAACTCAGCAAAACCGGATCATAAGCTTTAAAAAACTGACGTCACATTTGGGTAAATAAGGCTGAATGTGTTAAGTTAGCAATTGCTTGAGAAGATCGACGTGGAGACAGATGTGATGGCAAAAAGCTTTTCACTTTCATATGCGGCGCCTGTCTTTCAAATGCGGCGTTTATGGCGTTCTCTCATAGCGTTTTTTCTTGTTACCCTATTTACGCAGATAGCGCCTACGCGCGCGGAAGTTAGCATGACCTTTAACGGTTATGAGCTGCGCTATAAACAGGGAACATTGAATATATCTGAAGATTTTGGGCCGCAATTTATTGATATCGTTGATGTCATTATCACCTCGCAGAATGGTGAGCGCCTCACAGCTGATAAGCTTATGCTACGCGCAAAAGGGACTCCAGAAATCCTTGAATGGATTGAACAAGCTGAGATTTTAAATGCCAAGCTGACAACCGCGCCCGGATCTGAACAAGAGGCAGAGCTAGCCAGCAGCCTAATCCAAATCGAAAATATTTACTTCACACAACCAGATTCACTGGATGGACTCGCGAAAAGACATTATGAAAACCGCACAAAACAAAGCTATTTTTCTGTTTCTGGTCTAGTCCTGGACATGCTGAATGAGGGTTTGCGCATCGAAATAGAGGACTTTATTGTAGATGCTAACCCTGACCTGATCAATCAACAGCTTCCCGAAAGTCAATATGTAAGTGAGGCAAGGCTGACAAATGCGCGTTTGCTGCCTTTTGGAATGGGAGAGGCATCTCTCGTATTTCAGCTCATGCTGGCAGTCTTGAATTTGGATTCCATACGCCTCGATATGCAAGCGTCATTGCTTAACCAAATTAGCGCCACACAGATTCATGGTGATGTGCGTGTTGAACTGGACCTTGAGCAGCTGCTGGGCCTTGATATCGATGTAAAGACAACCGTCAAGGCTGATGATTATGACCAGCTTCTATCTCAACAGCATTCAAATTATGAGCTTCTTGACCCAAGTGAATTGGTGCATGTCGCAGGTTTCATTCACCAGTTTTCAATTGCACTGAGAGATTCAGGTGCATGGCATGTCTATGACAGTTTGTCTGATAGCCTTGGACTTCCAGACCGCCGTCAACTCGCAATGCTGACTGCTAATCAGATACAAGAGCAACTGAACTATTCGGCAGTTATGCTGACTGACCCCATAGCAGACTTTATCCGCTCAGGCGGTCAGCTGCGCCTGTCAGCGCAGCCATATCTATTGTCAGAAAATGACATGCTAGGTGAACCGGACACCATGTTGGAGCAGATGATCAATAAAGCTGATATACACCTGCATCACATGCCTTAGGCTGAAATACCTCGCTGCATTAGTCTAGTCATTCGATTAGCAAATTCGTTCAAATTGACAGGTGTACGCCCTTCAAGAATAAGTGCCTGATCAAACAGCATTGTTGCAGCATCATGAACCAAATCAGGATCTTTATCCGCTTTGATCTTGTCTTTTAGGCCTGTTATTAGTTCATGTGATGGATTCAATTCAAGAATGCGCGGTGACCCAGAAAAGTCTTTATTATGCGCTTTCATTAGACGCTCCATCTGAATATCCATGCCATCTTCATCTGCAACTAGACAGACAGGGCTGTCGGTAAGGGTCTTTGACAAGCGCACATCTTTGATAGCATCGCCAAGAATTGTCTTCACTTTTGCAAGAAGAGGAGCGAGCTCTGCATCATCTGCAGGGGCTGTATCAACATCATCAGATGACGGTTTTGTGACAATTTCATCAAGGTCAATAGCGCCTCTAGATGCAGAAGCAAAAGCCTTTCCTTCAAACTCATTGATTGCTTGCATCCAAAATTCATCCACAGGATCCGTCATTAACAACACATCGATATCACGTGCTCTAAACCCTTCAAGATGGGGGCTAGTCTGGGCCTGCTCCGCAGTTTCTGCAGATAGCGTATAAATTTTTTCCTGCTTTTCTGACATAGCAGCAATGTAATCAGAAAGAGAAATAAGCTGACCTGTCTTCGCGGATGTGAAAAGACTGAGCTTCAGAAGCTTGTCTCGATTATCCAGATCCTCATACAAACCTTCTTTTAGCACAATGCCAAACTCTGCCCAGAATTGCGCATAAGCATCAGCGTCTTTATCCTTCTTCTTCTGCAATTCAGTTAGAATACGCTTCACTACTGCTTTGCCAATTTTAACGACAGCCGGATTATGCTGTAGCATCTCGCGACTCACATTGAGGTCTAGATCAGGGGTGTCAATTACCCCGCGCACAAACCGAAGCCATGGGGGGACAATATCCTCACATTCTTCTGTAATGAATACACGGTTGATATAAAGCTGCATTCTTGATTTGCGGTCAGGATTGAATAAATCAAACGGTCTGGCTGTTGGGATGAAGAGCAGGCTGGTATAATTGAGAACTCCTTCTGTTCGGTTATGAAGTGTCATAAATGGTTCATCATAACCAGCTCCGATCTGCCGATAAAACGCCGTGTAATCTTCATCTTTAATTTCAGACTTCTGACGGGTCCATATGGCTGAACCCGAATTTAACTGTCTCGGCTCATCAACCTTAGGTGGCTGCCAGAATACAGGATAACTCAAATGATCTGAATATTTGCGTACAAGATAAGACAGACGTGTTTCATCCAGATAGTCTTTTTCATCCTTCTTCAGATGTAGGATAATATCTGTTCCGGCCGTTGCACGCTCACTTTCTTCAACCTGGTATCCTGACCGCCCATCTGAAGTCCATTTATGAGCTGTTGTTTCACCTGCTTTCAACGAAATAACTTCAACTTTATCTGCCACCATGAAAGCAGAATAAAATCCAACGCCAAACTGACCAATTAGAGAGAAAGCAGACTCCTTACTTTTTTTCTTACCTTTTTCCTGGTCTGCCGTGGCCTGCTCAACCTGCTCAAGAAAGGCTTTTGATCCTGAACGGGCAATGGTTCCAAGAGATGATGCCATGTCATCTGAACTAAGCCCGATACCATTATCCTGAATAGTTAGCGTTTTTACTTTACTATCAACGATCAGTTTGATCGCGGCGGGTTCATCGCTCTGCAGCGACTGATCAGTTGCGGCCATGTAGCGGCGCTTATCGATTGCATCAGATGCATTTGAGATCAATTCACGCAAGAAGATTTCCTTGTTTGAATACAAAGAATTGATAACGATATCGAGAATTTTACCGGTATCTGCCTCAAATGCATGAGTTTTGCTTGTCATCTTTAACCTCTTGAAACCTTGTTGTGATTAGATTATCTCGCCATATGTGGGCAAGGGGAAGAGCGATTTCAAGATCAAAGTATCACAGGTAGTTATTGCTAAACGAAATGGAATTTAATGGGTCGACAAAACACCTTCATTGTGCAGCCTGAATTGAAGCAGCCACTTGCTAGGATATCCGCCCGCACCCCACAGACAAAGTTGAAGGAAGCTTCGGGATTAGCAGAGGCAATCCAGCTAGAAGTAATTCATCAGGAAATTATTTTCTTATCCAAAACACGCTCCGGAACATATCTCGGTTCAGGCGTGATTGAAAGGCTTGCTGATTTAGCAACCACCAGCAAACATCCACTTATCATTATTAATACAAATTTGAGCCCAATCCAGCATCGTAATCTGGAAACATCATTGAAATGTAAAGTTATTGACCGGACAGCACTAATTTTAGAAATTTTTGGCGCCAGGGCTAACACGCATGCAGGCCGACTACAGGTGGAATTGGCCGCCTTAACCTTCCAGAAAAGCCGTCTAGTAAGGTCTTGGACGCATCTAGAACGTCAACGAGGCGGAGGTGGCTTTCTAGGAGGGCCAGGAGAACGCCAGATTGAACTTGACAGGCGTATGCTGACAGATCAGGTCAAACAAATTAAAAAAGAACTTAGAGATGTGGAACGGACAAGAGGCTTACAACGCCGTAATAGAGGCAGATCTGAAACCCCAACTGTCGCCCTTGTTGGCTATACAAATGCGGGTAAATCTACTCTATTCAACAGGCTTACCGGCGCAAATGTGCTATCAAAGGATATGCTATTTGCAACCCTTGATCCAACGATGAGGGGGATGGTGTTACCCTCTGGCCGTCAGATTGTTCTGGCTGACACAGTTGGCTTTATTAGCGCCCTACCCACTGAGCTTGTTGAAGCATTTAAATCAACACTTGAAGAGGTTGTTCAGGCAGATTTGATTTTACATGTGCATGATATGTCGTCAAATTTATGTTCAGAGGAAGCATCTGATGTATTTGCTGTTCTTGATGATATTGGTATTGATGAGCATTCTAGAGACGATCATCTTTTGCATATCTTCAATAAGGCTGATATTGCAGATGAGGCTGTCGACACACCTTTCGTGCGAACTGGCCTGAACGGTCGAACAATGACATGTTCTGCCTTATCTGGGTATGGTGTCGATGATTTACTCAACCAAATTGACAAGTATTTTGCCCAGCGTGATGCAGACTGTCAGATAATTATCAACCCTGAACACGCTGCAGCTAGTGCTTGGCTGCACCAGCATGCTAGCATTGTTGAATCACGTTACAATGCAGAAGGTCAACATATCGTAAGGGCACGTTTAAGCTCCGCAAACAAAGCGCGCTTTCACAAACACTGGCCAGATATAGAGGCCCGCAACACCTGAACATGACTACCTCAACACCAAAATCAGATAGGCCAGAACAGAAAGTAATTCTGATCACAGGATGCTCAAGCGGTATTGGCCTTGACGCCGCTTTAACAATGAAAGCTAGGGGCTGGTTGGTTATAGCCACTTGCCGCAAAGAAAAAGATTGTAAAAATCTTCGGAAAATGGGTCTGATAAGTTTTGTGCTCGATTATGAGGATAGAGACTCAATTGACAAGGCATTTCTCTCTGCCCTCAATACTGCAGGTGGTCGCATTGATGTAGTTTTTAATAATGGCGCTTATGCAATCCCCGGCGCTGTTGAAGACCTGCCAACAGATGCGCTTCGCCAAATCTTTGAGGCTAATTTTTTTGGCTGGCATCATCTTACCCGACTTGCTGTAAAGGTCATGCGCGAACAAAAAGAAGGCCGAATTATTCAAAACTCCTCTGTTTTAGGGTTCGCTGCATTGCGCTTTCGCGGTGCATATAATTCCACCAAATTCGCTTTAGAAGGTTTGTCTGATACATTGCGTCTAGAATTAAAAGGTAGCGGAATTCATGTCATCCTTATTGAACCTGGCCCCATCCGCACCCTTATCAGAAAAAACAGCCAACCACATTTTGAACATTGGATTGACTGGAAAAGCTCAGTCTTAAAGCCAGTTTATGAGCAGATTGTTATCCCCCGACTGACCGCCTCAGACAACGAGCTACCTGATTTATTTGAGCTGAAACCGGCCGCAGTTAGCGCCGCTGTGATAGAGGCATGTGAGTCTGCAAAACCAAAATTACGCTACAGGATCACACTGCTAACAAAAATAGCGTGGCTGCTAAAACACCTGTTGCCAGTCAAACTGCTAGACCACCTTCTGGCAAGATTATGATAGATTGCTGCGGCGAATTAGGGTCTGTTCGATAGCTGATTTTTCGACGATTTCTGCAACCAGAGAATTGGTTAGTATGTCACCAAAGCTTGTCTGTTCTATAAATATACCAAAATCAGCCTGCCCATATTGCCAAGCTGGGACATAAGCAAAAATTAGATTGACATCGGTTGCTGTCAGCTGCTCGAATTGGTCCTTTGCTTCTTCAGCCAGAAATTCTGTAAAGCAAACAGCTACACCAACTAAAAAATTTTGTTTGCCTCTCCCTTTAACATCAACGGTTATGGTCCAATAAATCAAAACATTCTGAATATCTGGTTGGGCTGTCATGCAGTTATCCAAAGACCCATCATGGTCTGACATAATCTGTTCAAGCGTAACGAGAAGTGATGATTTTTCAGTCATGAAATGAACTTCCTTGTTCGGCATCCTCTCGGCGATAGAGTAAGGCTAAGCCTGCAGCCACAAATGCAAATAAAGCGCTGACCCGCAGCACTGTCCGTACAGAATCAGCAAACAAAGTCCGCACAAGTTCAAAAACATTTTGGGTTACTGTTTCCGGCCACGTTGTTGGCAGATCTACCGCCGCCATCATTGCCTTGTTGTCAATTAGAAAGTCCTTATAGACTGTTGTAAAAGATGAGAGTTCAAGTGCTGCGGACAGGCTTTTCGCATAATCCCCTCCAATCCAATAGCCGAAAACAGCAATACCTAAAAGTGGCCCTATTCTAGCGACAGCATTATTGACTCCGCTGGCAAGTCCGTCCCGTCCTGGTCCAGCCGCAACCATCGCTACCGCAGTCAGTGGGGCAGCAAAAAAACCAACAGCAAACCCCAATATCACCATTCCAGGAAGAACAGAACTTAGATAGTCGCCTGTGGTAAAGGACAACCAGAGCAAAGAAATTCCCATTAATACTGACGAAACACATAGTATGCCACGCGGCCCATGCTGACTGACATACCGGCCCGCACGTGGTGATACCAAGGATACAATTATTGGGATGGGAACTGAGGCAACACCAGCCTCTAGAGCTGAATAACCATAAGATTGAATGAACAGAAAGCTAAGAAAATACATCGCAGACTGAAACCCCGCGAACAACATAAAGGTCTGGACAGAAACAAGCACGAAACGTCTATCGCGTAGTAAAGAAGATGGCAACATAGGTGACTTCAAGCGGGCCTCAAGTGTAAAAAACACAAAAAGTAAGGCAGTACCTATAAGCAGAAGCATAACCTGAAACAAAGTAAATGAACCGTTTCTCCCTGCCTCAAGCAGGGCATAGGTCAGCAATCCCAAAGAGGCTGTAATGGTTAATGAACCGGGAATATCAAGGGGCTGCGGTTCAGGCGGTTCAAAAGGAGGGCGCGGCAGAAAAGCCAGAAGCGCCAGACAGAGCAGACATAAAGGCACATTCAGAAAAAAGACATAGTGCCAAGACAGAAAATCAACAGCTAGCCCGCCAACCAGAGGCCCAAGTGGTATAGCCAGTGCCATGATTGCTGACCATTTACCAATCGCTGCTGCTCGCTCAGGAGGTGGAAACCCTGCATTGATAAGGGCTAGGCTGGCCGGCAACATCAGCGCTGACGCCATGCCCTGAAGTGCCCGGTAAAAAATTAATGTTTCTGTTGAGTTAGCCAGCGCACAACCAACAGATGACAGTGCAAATGCCATAATTCCCCAGCGCAGTGGTCGTCTGCGTCCAAGTGTGTCACCAAGTGCGCCCCCAGCCATCATCAATGCAGCCAAAAATAAAAGGTAGATTTCTAATACCCAGTGCACATCTGCAGTTGGTGCGTTCAAACTGGACTGTATGAAAGGTAAGGCAACGTTCAGAGCTGTGGCATCAATAATGCCCATCGCGGACACAAAGGCAGCGATGATGATAACGAATTTTTGGTGACGTTTGGAAAAACTCCCTGAGCCCTGTTTGACAGTCATTTCATTCAGCCAGTCTCATCTAAATCAAAAAATGCCAGAGAGATTTCCAGCACATTTATTCCGCTGAACTTCATTCAAGTCTTTCAGCAATGGCTGTACCAGAAGCTATGGTATTTGCAGTACCCCCCAAATCACGTGTACGCAGAGCCGGTTCAGGAAGCGTATCGGAAATAGCTCTAACAATATCATCTGCAGCATCCTTGTGGCCAAGATGCTCAAGCATCATTGCTCCTGCCCAAATCTGGCCAATCGGGTTGGCAATGCCCTTACCAGCAATATCAGGGGCAGACCCATGGACAGGCTCAAACAGTGACGGATGAGTGCCTTCAGGATTTATATTACCAGATGGCGCAATTCCGATTGTTCCGGTGCAGGCGGGTCCCAGATCAGACAGAATATCACCAAATAAATTAGACCCAACGACAACATCAAACATATCAGGGCGCAGAACAAAATGAGCGGTAAGAATATCAATATGATATTTATCAACCTGCACATCTGGGTAACGTTTCGCCATTTCTTCAACACGCTCATCCCAATAGGGCATAGAAATGGAAATTCCGTTTGATTTAGTAGCAGAAGTCACATGTTTGGCTTCTCTTTTTTTAGCCAACTCAAAGGCATATTCTAACACCCGGTCGACCCCTGTTCTGGTCATTACTGTTTCCTGAACCACAAATTCTCTATCTGTACCCTCAAACATCCGGCCACCAATAGAACTATATTCACCCTCTGTATTTTCACGCACGATCCAGAAATCAATCTCTCCAGGCTTTCGTCCAGCTAATGGTGAGGGTACACCTGGCATCAGGCGTACAGGACGAAGATTGATATATTGGTCAAAAGCCCGCCTGAATTGCAATAACGACCCCCAAAGGGAAATATGATCAGCCACTTTTTCTGGCCAGCCAACTGCCCCAAAGAAAATAGCATCGTGTTTGGAAAGCGTTTGCTGCCAGTCATCTGGCAACATCTGACCATGCTTTTCATAATAATTAACTGATGAAAACGGATAATCTGTAAATTCAAAATTGATGCCGTGTTTTTTCCCTGCTGCTTCAAGTACGCGAAGGCCCTCAGGTATAACTTCCTTGCCAATACCATCACCAGCTATAACCGCTATTGAATATTGATTTTTACGCATTTTTTCATCCATATTATATATAATCATCAGTTATTTGGTACAATTATATCTCTTTGACGGCAATTTGTTTCGCCTTTATTTTTAGTGAACCATACAAAAAGTTCTCAACAACCCTCTCAGAAAAAACCTGCTAGCAAGAAAATCATGATAGCAGCGCTCAACAAACAAATTGAGGCCACTTACAATGTTTTTTGGAACAGCCAAAAGTCTATTCTACCAGCTGTGCAAACGAAGATTTATGCCTTTTGAGATGATGGTCAATTTCGCTCCGGGAACAACTTTAAAATAGAGGTTAAAATGGGCTTAGCAGACTGGCTATCATTAATTAGTATTTGTCTTCTTGGTGCGCTCTCACCCGGTCCAAGTCTTACGGTAATTCTTGCCTGTACGGCTGAAAATGGTCGAAAGGCCGGCGTTCTAGCTTCAATTGGGCATGGACTAGGAGTGTTCATTTATGCCCTCGCCGCTGCGAGTGGCCTGAGTTACTTACTTAATCATTTTCAATCTTTATTTTTAGCCTTACAGTTTTTGGGTGCTGGCCTGCTTCTCTGGCTTGGACTGCGCAATTTAAAAACAACTTTTATGGCGGCTCAGAAACAAGCAGACATAGCTTCGAGCGCAAAGCAGCCAGCAGCCCTTCAGTATGCCTTTAGGGATGGGTTTTTAATTGCAGTATTCAACCCTAAAATCGCAGCGTTTTTTATCTCATTATTTAGTCAATTTCTGGAACAGGGCCAGCTTGTGATGCTGCATCTCAGCATGGCAGGACTTGCCGGGTTTATTGATATGGCAATTTATGTCTTTTACGCTATTTTGGCCAGCACAGCTATCGTAAATGGTTTGATGGAACGTTATGCACGTCTGCGCGATTTTATTTTTGCTGTGATTCTTATCAGCCTTGCGCTTTCGCTATTCGCCTCTAACCTTAACCTGATGTGAAAATGGCATAATAAATATGGTAGACTGGAATGCAAAATACAGTGCGGTAGATACACTGCTATACGGCGATACGCCGTCAGATATTATAAATAAGGCCAAATCAGAATATGCAG
>CABYOG010000029.1 GCA_902520575.1 uncultured SAR116 cluster alpha proteobacterium | reverse complement strand
ATCAACAGCGCGTATTGGATATGAAGATGCGAAAAAGATGGGAGCAGATATTCAATCTGTTCGCCAATTCCGAGACCTAGGCGTATCCGGCATGATTGCCCGTATTCCCAAAGGGCAACGATTTTACTTAACAATTGACATAGATGGCTTTGACCCCTCAATTGCGTCAGGTACAGGCACACCCTCTCACGGTGGATTTTTGTATTATGAGATCTTGGAGTTTTTGGATGCATTGACCAAGCATGGTGACATTATTGGCATTGATCTCGTAGAGGTCGCCCCAGATTACGATTTGACTGGCAGCACGGCTACGTTAGCTGCACAACTGCTACTCAATCTTATTGGACGAATCCACCACAACCGAAAAAACAATGCTGGTAAATGAATGATAAAAATTGCTTGTTTAGAATATCTCAGGATAAGTGAATGAATGAGAAGAAAATAGAATTATGTTGATTGGGTAGAGCACATCTATAGCCTGAATATTGGAATGACTAAGGACAAGCCGATAACGTGTGATGAGGTAGATTTTCTGAACTATAGGAAGGATTGAAAGAGCTATCTTATTCACTAACTGGCTATATATTTTGAGTTTTTTTAAATAGTTGAAAGGCCCCAAACAATTGGACAAAAATCAAAATTGCTTTGTTTACGTCACAGTAAAAGATGAAGATGAGGGGCTTTTTATCGCTCAGAAAGTTGTGGAAAAAAGGTTAGTGGCCTGTGCTAATTTGTATCCTCAGATTAAATCTCTTTTCAACTACCAAAATCAAATCCAAATTCAAGATGAGGCAGTTTTGATATTCAAAACTACCGCTCAAGCATATGGTAAATTGGAGAGGTTAATTATCAAATTACACTCGTATGATGATCCATGTGTTTTGAGACTACCAATCGAGGATGGTGCGGCTAATTTCATGAGTTGGATCAAAGACACTGTTGTTGGTTAATATCCTGCATTTAGAAGCGTTGCTGCAAACTGAGTAAATGTTTCAAACACTCTCTTGAAACGGTTTTCTGAGTTTATGGACGTAAACTTGGAATAAAAATTCACAGACATTTAGTCGTTTATTCATGCATCTCCGTATAGACCAACATAAGTTTTTAAGCTTTAGAAAGAGTAAGAGTGAAACACTGCAACACTTTAACGAATGAGATGATAATTGAGCATGAAAAGAGCCAGAATTATTTGCGGAACTATTATCTTTGTTAGCTGCATAGTATCGCTGAAGTTAAATGCTGAAACCTTCACTTACTCAGGGGGGTGTTTTTGGTGCACTGAAGCGGACACAGAAAAGCTAAATGGTGTAAGCGACGTGATCAGTGGTTTTACCGGTGGCACTACTTTGAACCCTCGTTATGAGCCAGGAAAATGGGGCGACCACCGCGAAGCAGCGCAGGTTGAGTATGACCCTCAAATCATCCCATTTGAAGAATTGGTGCGCCATGTTTACAGAACAATTGATTATGAGGATGGTGAGGGTCAATTTTGTGATCGAGGCCGTTCCTACAGCCCAGCAATTTATTACAAAACTGAAGCGGAAAAAATGACCATAAAGCGTCTTGCTCCCGAGACTTCAATTGTGCCTATAGAACCAGAAAGTACATTCTATCCTGTTCGCAATGAGCATCAGGATTTCTATAAAAAGCAAACTTTTAAATATGAGTATTACCGGTTTCGCTGTGGACGAGATAGTCGAATTGAGTTTTTAAACAATCAGTAAAATATATGCTTTCTGATGACTTTTAAGTAAAGCAATCTAAAGCAGCTTATGTGGTGAGATTTGACGAAAAAGGTATGCAGGAACTTATAAACAGTTATATGTATCTTACTAAAAGTGTCTTACCATCATTGGCAAAAGATGGTTCGCGGACTTGGCCAGTCGCTGAAGATCATTGTTTTCAGCGTATCGTATTGGATACAATTTGCGGAGGCGTATGGTACGAGTTTATAGACCGCCCTGCCTACAAACATCTAACAATGGAACAAGTTACAGCAGCAGTTCAGCTTTGTGAAGCTATCATCGACGGCCGTTCAAATATACAAGAGTTGAATCATCAATCTCTTATTTGGCGCGGAAAGTTGCACAGGGGTCAAAACTTCTAAGAAACATCTCTTTAACCCAAAAACTAAAAAGAAGAAAAAATAATATGTTTGATACTAATGTTAGTCCCTTAATTTATTTTTGTTTATTATATTTAGCTATTTGCAAAGTGCTGTGCGGGCGTAAACAAAATTTAATAGTATCCATTTTTGGACGAGCTTACCGAACTATTTCTTTATCCGTCGTTGTTGTAATGATTGTTGCACCATCTTTTACTCAGTCTGCAAAGGCATCAAACGGTTTTTTTGAAGACAAAGGGTATCTCATCGATAACAATGTTCCGCGGCTGAGTTATGGAGTTGCAGTCTCAGACTTTAACAATGATGGCAATTATGAATTTGTAGTCACAGGTTTTGGATATCCAAATCTGCTTATTGGTTTTAAAAATGGCAAATACAAAAATCTAGTTTTTGATAGAAAATTTGCTCTTCCCAAAAGATCAACCATCGGCGTTGCTGCATGTGATATAGATGGAGATGGCTTCGAAGAAATTTATTTCCTTAACACAGATACTTATAGCGGAAATAAGAAATTTTCAGATAGCCTCTTGGATGCTAATAAGGAGTTTTTTGACATTTTTAAATTGGATAAAAACTCAAAAAACCTCAATCTAACGGCCGGTCGCTCAGTTGCTTGTGTAGACAGGAATGGCAACGGAAAATACGGCGTATATGTCTCAAATTATGGAGGTCCGTCTAGGTTATACGAGTTGCAAGACGGATTACTGATGGATGCCGCGCCTTATATTGGTTCCAATTTAACTACAGGAGGCAGATCTGTTGTTTCTGGGCACATTCTATCCCAACGCATAGATATATTTGCCGGGAACGAGCGAGGTCCTAATTTTCTTTTCACCAATAAAAATGGGATGTTTGAGCAAAAATCTGTGGAATATGGAATTGACGATACACTTCAGAATGCCAGAGGCGCAGCGCTTGCAGACATTTTATACAGAGGTAACTTGGATATAATCCTTGGCAATTGGAACGGGTTTCACAGAATTTATGTTAAGAAGGGAAATTCCTTTTTAGATTTTTCGAATGACAACTTTCGGGAACCTTCTCAGATACGTACAGTTATTTCTGCGGACTTCGACAATGACGGATACGATGAAATATTTCTAAACAATATTGGCCAACCTAACAAACTTTTTAAAGTTCTTGATGATGGAAGTCTGATTGAAATAGAACTCGTTGCGGCGAAAGAGGCTGAAGGACTGGGAACTGGCGCTGCAGTAGCAGATTTAAATAATGATGGTATTTTGGAAATTTTGGTTGCTCATGGAGAAAGTGCCCCTCAACCTTTGAGTCTATTTTCTGCAAAAGTCAAAAGTCAGTCTAGATACCTGCGAGTAAAGCCTATCAATATTAATAATGCTCCTGCCAGAGGTGCCACCGTTATATTGCACTCCAACATGCGAAAGCACGCCAAAACTATTGATTCTGGTTCAGGTTATCTTTGTCAGATGGAACCAATTGCCCACTATGGTCTCCGAGAGGGAGAAGTAATCTCGCACATCACAATAAGGTGGACGAATGGTGAGGAGACAAAACATCAAATTGAAAAATTGAACACTGTATATACAATTGGACAGACAAGAAAATGAGCAGACTTATTTCCATCACAACCATTTTGCAAACATTATTTTTCATTTTTTGTTTTTTACCTCTTAGCCTGAACATCGAGAATGTTAAAGCTGATGAGCTTTCATACCAACAATTGAAAAAAGATTGGTGGAAAATTTTTCCTGATGGGAATCGAAATGTTGGAGGCCCAAAGTTTTTTGATTACACCTTGAAAAACTCAAGAAATGTGGAGGAGTTTGTTGCGTTTAATAGATTGTTCTGCCCAGTCTCTGGTTCACTTGTAAGTCCAAAATCAACTCCAGAATTGGTTTATGTTGATGAAGAAGGAAGCTCTCGTAAAATATGTGGTCAGCTTTACAGGTGTTGTTGGCCATGCTCTTGCGATGTGATGAAACACGTTACTGCTGAAAAATTTAACCTTCAAATTGGCGAACAGAAAGATGAATTTTTTTTACTAAAAATAAAAAATCCTTGTAAGAAAGAAAATTTTCCAGCTGAAGTAACGCGTTCTTATTTTTGTAAGGGTGACCAAATTAATGATAGCAGTGTGCATTTAAGCTCTGAAAAAATAACTGTTGGAATGTTGCATAATGCGCATGTTTGTTCACGCGAAGAAATTGCCTATGTCGATGAGCAACTAATCACCGGAAAATATTGCCCTTTAAGAAACAACACACCCGTTTCAGAAATCAAGGGCGGGATGGGCGATATATTCATAAAGCTGGCCCAATAAGAACCATTAAAAATGAAAAACCTCTGCAACAAAAGTCAGTTTTGTCCTGTTGACATTGGTTTTAAGAGCCAGAAATGAAAAGGTTAGGAATAGTCCTTCACGGTTAATTAAATCTTCTGTAAAAGGTTAAGTGGTGAGTAAATTAATTTTTGTTATTTTATTAGCAGCAGCAGTTGTATTTTTTGTAACGAGTGTATTTAAGCGAAAAAAGTCTGATGTTGTGATTGAAAATTATGAAAATCAACCAAATCGTAATGTGTTTTTAATGTTACTCCTTTGTATAATCTCAACTTTGGTGATTTTATTTATCCTTTCAAGATTTGGCGCGAGTATAGCTAACGTAGCCCAAAAGTTTTTGGCGTTTCTTCCTTTTATCAGAGGCCTTCTGCCGTTTTAGTGCCTGTCTTTTTGCACAGCACGCAAATTTTCCAAGAAAATTATCAAATCTAATTGATATCCGAAGGAATTGTTTTTCAATTTAAAGCATATTTTAGTAAATCTCACGCCATTTAGGAAAAGTGTGCCGTTAATACTTGACTGATTTTTTACTGACTCTATTGAAAAATTGAAATTGGCAAACGTTTTGAAGTGCGTGCAGGTTTGTCTTTCTGAATGTCGGTAACTAGAGGATGAGTAGTCAAGTTTTTCGGGCACAAAAAAAGGTACAGAAACGCCAACACAGTTCAGGATGTGTTGCCAACACTAGTGAAAACTGCGCTTTTAAACAGAGTACTGAGGAAATGAGTCGATACTCGAAAAGTTGAAAATAGAGATGTAGTTTGTCAACGTGGATTTGGGTAGTCATAAATTTCTATTACTGTTTGCATTGACCTTCTAGTTCTCATTAAATCATCATGTTTGCAAAGTTTTGGAAAGTTTTGAATTGCTACTCCATCTGCATGTAACCATCGAAAAATCAGGGCTAAATAGGGGTCGCACATGGAGTATTTTTGACCTAAAACGTAGGGTCCTTGGAAGTAATGTTCTTCTATTATCTCCGCACATTCAGTCATGTTTTCTAAAACCTTTGCAGTCATGGCTTTTTCAGCATGGGTATCGTTAACCCAACGATGTCCACGGTGCTTATGTGAATGAGCAACATGGACGGTTGAGGCTAAAAACATGTTAAAAGCTTGGGCTTGTGCAAGAAGAAATGGATCGCTTGGCGCAAGCTTTTTATCTGGATGTGTTTGGGCAATATAGAGAAGTATTGCTGGGGTTTCAGTGAGTATTCCTTTAGAGGTAAGCAAGGCAGGAACTCGGCCCTTTGGATTTACCTTGAGAAAATCAGTCGAATTTTGCTCTTTCTTATCAAAGTTTATCTTTATTATATCGAAATTTGCATCAGCATCATACAATAAAATGTGGGGTGCAAATGCACAGGAACGCGGTGAGTAATAAAGTTGCAAATCCATTTTATGAATTCCTAATTTAAGATGAATCTATAGGTATTGATGTCGACATCGCCTCCCTTTCGAAGGACAAAACACAGACCCCAGAAAATCTTGAATATTTGTGCACAAACGCTTTTTTCGTATCCTCAAGAATTTTCGGTAATTCTCGTTCAAAATTCTTTAGAGAATCCATTTCATCAAAACGAACGCTGATAGCAACGTCCCCATCCTTTCCGACTGTTACTTGTAACCCTTGGAAATCAAAAATTGAGATCCTGCTTCTCAGCATATCACTCAAACTGTTCGCTGCAATTTTAGCTTCTGCGATAGAAGCAAACTTAAACTGCAATTGCGTTGAAAACATATCAATTCACTCCAGGTCACTCAAAAGGTCATCGAGTCTACGCCCTACAGAGGGCTCGTTAGTCTGGTTGCCTAGAAAGCCTCTTTCAGCGAGCCCAAGCTCATTCTTAAGATCATTGCCATCTTGCGATAGGACAAAGCGGCCATTTACTTTGGCAACAATTTTATCTTTCCTCAGTTTTTGAAGGATTTCTGGTGGTGCTATGCCATTGGCGCAGAAGTTCAGGAAGCCAACGAGTTCATCTATTTTTCCTTTAGGAGCAAAACGTAAAAATCTACCTAGCATAGCTGCAATCTTTTCAGCATTTAAGTTGGCCTGTTCATTGCGAAGTATTATTTGGTCGGTTACAGCTTTGGCAAGCTGTTTCATTAGCCGTGTTTGTTCATCAGTAATTTGCGACGGGCTATGATAGAATACACACAAAGTGCCCAACACAAATCCCTCTTTTGTTATAAGTGGAAAGCCTGCATAAGCTTTCGCGCTTATGGGTGGTTTGGTGATGTAAGTTCCTGAAAAGCGTTCATCTTTTGAGAAGTCAGCTATAATAAGAGGCTCTATATTTGAGAGTGCGAATTGACAAACTGACAACTTCTGGGGCATCGCAAGTAGAGGGTCAATGGTCATCCCAGAACCTCCAATGGTAAATTGGTCATTTCCATCAAGTATATTGATCAGACTCAGTTGAGCTCCTGTCACCATTTTTGCGACTTCAGCAAAAATTTCAAACTGGCTTGATAATTCGCGACCTATGATATTTGTCTCGATAACCTTGTTACATCTTAGAGCCTCGTTTTTTGGTGGTACAGCGATGGCCATCTTACGAGATGTGGCCAACGCCAGACCCATCTTCATAAAGTCTTTAAAGCCGACAGCTTTCACGGCACGTTTCAATGACATCTATTGGCCTCGTTGGTTCCAAATACAAAGATACCCTGCAGTTTTAATTAAAAAGGGAAATCTGTCTATAAGTATAAGCATTCTACAAATCCAATTAACTCTGTAGGACAGAAACTTAACTGGCCCAGGTGTAGATCCGTTGTCAACTAGATTGATTAATTACGGCCTCAACCAACGCCTGTGTGTCTAGTCTGAAATGGCGATATAAATCAGCTACACTTCCGGTTTGACCAAAATGTTCTACCCCATGCGAAAGAGTGCGCATGCCTTTCACGCCAGCTAGCCAGGATAAAGTCGCTGGATGCCCATCAATAACGGTTAATAGCAGTGCCTGCCGGGGCACATCTGCCAGCAATTTTTCTATGTGGCTGAGAGCTGACGTATGGCCGCTTCCTCGTTCATATTGTGCCGCTGTCCAGCCCGCATTCAGCCTGTCTGCTGATGTGACAGCCAGCACACCTATATCGCGCCTGTGTTCTGTCAGCTGACCAGCAGCAGAAAGGGCTTGTTCGGCGATTGCGCCTTGATAGGCAATCACAAGATTGCAATTGGGACCTGGTGTTCGCCACCAATATCCGCCAGCAAGGATATCTTTTTTCAAATCAGATGAGAGGCTGCGGGAGGGCTGTTCAAGTGGATTGGTTGTTAGACGTAGATAGACAGATCCTCCTGTCTGCTCACGCTGCCATCCTGTGCTTTCGTCTGCCAGCTTCTCATCGCGCTGCAGATAATCAAAGGACCAGTCCATGATTACGGCCAGCTCATCGGCAAAAGCAGGTTCAAATGACGCCAGCCCATCTTGGCTCATTCCAATAAGAGGCGTGCCAACAGACTGATGAGCACCACCCTCAGGTGCAAGGGTAATCCCAGAGGGCGTGCCAACAATCATGAAGCGGGCATCCTGGTAGCAGGCATAATTCAGCGCATCCAGACCACGCGAGACGAACGGATCATAAACGGTACCAATCGGTATCAGGCGCTTACCGAAAAGGCTATGTGATAGTCCAGCAGCGGCCAGAGCCAGAAACAGATTCATTTCAGCAATGCCAAGTTCCAGATGCTGGCCTTCTGGCGCAAATTCCCACTTTGCAGTTGAGGGAATAGCCTGTTTGCGAAACACATCTTCCTGGTGCTTGCGCGCAAATAGCTTTTTTCTATTGATCCACGGCCCGAGGCTGGTTGTGCCTGATACATCCGGGCTCATCGTTATGATCCGTTCCGAAAGTGGGCTGTCCATTCTGGCCAGACTGTTCAGTATTTTGCCAAAAGCTAGTTGCGTGGATATGCGGCGATCGAGTGGTGACGCGAGTTGTGGATGGTCAACAAATTGATCCCCTTGGCGCCTGCTTCCGACAGCAAAGAAGGGACGATTTTTGATAAAGTTTTCTAGCGATTTTGCATCAGGCACCGCTTCGAACGGGTCCCATTCATGGCCCTTTCGCACGCCCATCATCTGTTGCCAGTCAGACATTTGTGCTGGTGTCATCAGACCACCGTGATTATCCTTGTGGCCCGCGATGGGTGTGCCCCAGCCTTTGATTGTATAGGCCAAAAAACAAACAGGACCATCATGATTGATGCTTGCAAAAGCATCAGCTAATGTTGAAACACAATTTCCGCCCAGATTTTCCATTAAGGCGGCAAGCTCCGTATCGCTACGCCGGTCAAGCAAGCGGCAGATATCACCCTGATCACCCAAATCCTCTAACAAGCGTTCACGCCAGTTAGCACCACCTTGATAGGTAAGTGCGGAGTAATCTTGATTTGGACAGGCGTCAATCCATTCACGCAGGCTCTCGCCACCTGGTTCAGCAAAGGCAGCCCGCTGAAGACGGCCATATTTTAGTCGTGAAACCTGCCAGCCAAATGCTTCAAAAATTTTTTCTGCACGTTCCCATAAACCTTCATGAATAATGCCGTCAAGGGACTGGCGATTATAATCAATAACCCACCAGACATTGCGCAAATCATGTTTCCAGCCTTCCTGCAGACACTCATATACATTGCCTTCATCTAGCTCTGCATCTCCCATTAGGGCAACCATGCGCCCCTTTTGCAGGTTATTCCCCCATGGTTTGCAGGTGATATAATCCTGTATGAGGGCGGCAAAGCTGGTAATTGCAACTCCTAATCCGACTGAGCCTGTGGAAAAGTCAACATCATCTGTATCCTTGGTTCGTGAAGGATACGCTTGTACACCGCCATAGCCGCGAAATCGTTTCATCTTTTCGACATCCAGATTGCCAGCCAGATAGTGCATAGCGTGGTAAATAGGGGCAGCATGAGGCTTTACCGCAACACGGTCTTCTGGTCGCAGGGCTGAAAAATACAGAGCTGTCAGGATAGACACCATTGATGCGCAGGATGCCTGATGTCCGCCTGTTTTAATTTCATCATCTGACAGGCGGAGATGGTTTGCATGATGGATCATCCAATGCGACAGCCACAAGACCCGCTTCTCAATCTGTTTGAGTTTTTTTGTATCCTGTGCGGATAAGGCGCGTTGAGGAGTTATGGCGTTCATTTGGTCCCCCTGCTTTGTCAAACTTCTTAAAATGCTAACACCACTGTCCTATGATTAATCAGTTTTATTCTTATGAAAATGAAGCTATTTTAGAGATAATTGCCAAAATGAGTAAAAAATTAGAGAAAACCACTATGGATAGATATGATATCGAAATTTTACATCAGCTTGTTAGCGATGGACGCATGTCCGTCAACGATCTCAGCGCAACGGTTCATCTCAGTCAGACACCTGTTGCTCGGAGGTTGAAAAAACTTGAAGAAAAAGGGATCATAAAAGGCTACACAGCGCTAATAGATGAAAAGAAGCTGGGATTTGCTTTTTCGGTTTTTGTCTCTGTGCGTCTGGAACGTCAGATCGATGAAGAGCTTGCCCGGTTTGAAGCACGTATTGAACACTTACCGGAAGTCGTTGATTGCTGGTTGATGACAGGTAATCATGATTATTTACTGAGAGTGGTTACACGTGATATTGAAGATTTTGAAAAATTTCTGGTGGGACAGCTGACCAAAATAGGTGGCATTTCGTCAATTGAGTCATCTATTCCCCTGCGTTGTGTGAAATCTGGACATGCGCGTTATCGGTAAGATGGGGCGAGCATCTTTTGCTTTATCCGATTTATCTACACAAAAATGCCTGTTTTTTATTGCGGAAAAGTTGTGTTTTTGTCAGCCTTGTTTGATGAGTGATTACAAGAACTAAGCAGAATAGAAAATGGCTCAGATCATTGTTTTAGGTGCAGGCATTGTTGGTGTATCAACATCCATTTGGCTGCAACGGGCTGGCTATCATGTGACGCTGGTTGATAAGGCTGGCCCTGCTAGTGGCACATCTTTTGGCAATGCGGGTGTTCTTGCTGCGGGTGGTGTAATTCCTGTGACAACACCTGGACTTTGGAAAAAAGCCCCTTTTATGCTTTTGGATAAGAACTCGCCCTTATTTTTGAGGTGGCGCTATCTGCCGAAGCTATTGCCTTTCCTGTTCAATTATTTAAAAAAATGTACTGAAGAGGATGTAAACACTTATGCCAAAGGCATGCTTCCTCTGATCTATGATGCAGTTGAACAGCACAAGACGCTGGCCAAAGGGACGCCAGCCGAGACCTTCATAAAGGATGCTGATTACTGTTTTGGATATGATACTGAAACGCGTTACCTTGGCGACCAGTCTAGTTGGACTTTACGAAAACAGCTGGGGTTTGAGTTTCAGGTAGAGAGTGGAGAGGACTACGCAAAAACGGACCCCCTCTATGCAGGTAAATTTCATACTGTTGTGAGATGTAAACAGCATGGCATGGTTATTGACCCGGGGGCTTATGTCAAAGCTTTGGCGCAGCATTTCCAAGATTCAGGGGGCGAGCTTGTTCTTGCAGATGTGATAGGGTTGGGAAAAGACAATACTGGCAACCCATTTCTTGACTCATCTTTAGGGAAAATGTCAGCAGAAAAATTGGTTTTAACAGCTGGTGTCTGGTCACGCCCATTTATGGAGAAGATGGGCATAAAGGTGCCCATGGAAAGTGAGAGGGGCTACCATCTAGAGCTGAAGTCACCTGACAGATATCCAGTAAATCCAATGATGGTAGCATCAGGAAAGTTTGCGGTTACTCCGATGAAAGGTCGTATCCGCTGTGCGGGTGTGGTTGAGTTTGGCGGCACGAAGGCAGGCCCTCAAGACGCGCCTATAAAAATGCTCCGCACGCATGTGGCGGCCCTATTCAACGACCTTAATTACGATGAGATAGTGGAATGGTTAGGCCACAGGCCAGCGATAACAGATTCATTGCCGATGCTGGGACAGGTATCCTCTGACCAGGAAATCTATACCGCATTCGGCCATCAGCACCTTGGTCTGACGGGTGGTGCCAAGTCAGGCAAAATACTTTCAGATATCATCACCCAAAACCCAACAAACCTTGATTTAAGTCCTTATCGTCCGGACAGATTTTCTGCTAAAAACTAGCCTAGCTGAGAAAGCGTTTGGGTTTCAGCCCAGCATGCAGCCACTCCACAAAATTCACAATTGAGTATACCGGCAGCTCAACTGCCTCTTGTATTGCTTCGGCGTAGGGGCTCATGTTTGTGCACTCAAGAATTATCGCGCCCAGACCAGGGTGGTCTGTCTTCATCTTCAAAGCTGCATTAATATTATCCAACCTTGCCAGCTCAATATTCAACTCCAGCTCATCATTCAGAATAACTCTGCTAAATTCAACACCATCTTCTGTTGTGCCGATGGGGGTGTCTGACGGCACCTTTGCGGCTCTAAGATGCGCATCACTTAAAGTGGACTTTGAAATCGTCAGTATGCCCGCTTTTTTGCTGTCTGGAAGCAACATGTTTACTGTGCAGACCTGCATTAATGAAGAGGTCAGAACAGGTACTCTTACAGCAGCGGAGAGTTCTTTTTGGAAAATAGATAAAAACCCACAAT
>CABYOG010000028.1 GCA_902520575.1 uncultured SAR116 cluster alpha proteobacterium | reverse complement strand
CGTCCCGAATTACGTCAGTATTTCTGGGAGGCGGATACAGATGAGTTGCCTTTTTCTCGCAATCAGCGTGCTATGGTTTATCAACGTTCAAAAGGTATTTTAGCTGCTAGGCCATTAGGCACCGTTCTTGATACTTATGCTGAAGATTATAGCTGGCTAAATCATTCTGTTCAGCCCACACACATAGCTAACAAGGATTTTCGTGTTCGGGTCGGTAAAGGTAAAAACGCCTATGATTGTTCAGTTCTTAATATCTCTGGAACATCATTTGGCGCAATGTCACCACCAGCCATTCAGGCTTTAAATACGGGAGCAAAATTAGGTGGATTTGCCCACAATACTGGTGAAGGTTCATTCTCAAAGTATCACAGATTGGGTGGGGGTGACATAATCTGGCAAATTTCAACTGGCTACTTTGGATGTAGAACTAAAGCAGGAACTTTCGATGCAGCTGTATTCAAAAAAATAGCACAAGACCCGCAAATCAAGATGATAGAAATTAAACTTAGTCAGGGAGCAAAGCCAGGGCATGGAGGAATGCTTATGGCGCCGAAAGTTACACCAGAAATTGCTGAAACTAGAGGTATTGAACCTTATCAAGATTGTATTTCCCCAAGCAGTCATTCAGAATTTTCAACCCCTAGAGAATTAGTGGAGTTCATAGCGCGACTGAGAAAATTATCTGGGGGGAAGCCAGTTGGTTTTAAATTATGCATTGGTCATCCGTGGGAATTTGCAGCAATCGTTAAAGCAATGGTCGAAACGGGTATTCTTGCGGATTTTGTTACAGTTGATGGTGCTGAAGGGGGAACTGGAGCCGCGCCAGTTGAATTTACAGACCATCTAGGTTGCCCTCTTCGCGATGCAATAATTTATGTGGATAACACGCTGAAAGGTGCAGGTGTTAGGCAACATGTAAAAATAGCGGCCTCTGGGAAAATAGTCTCGGCCTATGATATGGTAAGACACTTGGCCTTGGGAGCTGACTGGTGCAATATGGCTCGACCATTCATGATGTCTTTGGGATGTATTCAAGCTCGGGACTGCGCTTCAGGTGAATGTCCCACTGGTTTAGCAACCATGGATCCTAAGCGTTTTAGAGTGGTCGATGTGGAACATCGTGCAAAAAGAGTTGCGAATTTCCAAGCAAATACTGTTTTAGCCGTTGGTGAGATGTTAGAGGCATCAGGTTTAAACGCCCCGAATGAATTGACACGCCGGCACATAGTCCGACGATTATCTGCCAGTAAAATATTATTGGCGGATCAAATCTACCCAAAGGTTGAAGATGGTGCTTTAATTAGAGGTGAAAAAGTAGACGACCCAAGATTAGCTGTTTATTGGGATCTGGTTACTCCAGATAGCTTTCAACCTACTGAATTATCGAATTAATGTTCACAAAAAGCTTAGGCTTGCAAGCTGCAGCAAGCATTTAGGCAAAATAGTCCATAAACCCAAGGAGCCATATTTCTCGATTAATGGGGCGAGCTATTGTCCCCTACTTCGGATCAGAGACTTTCTCCTATCAATTATGCGATACGGCGGAACAGCCATTACATAGACCGTGAAGCTCAATGCTTGACTTTGAAGCTTTTATTTTTGTTTTCCGGGCTAGGCTGGATAAAAAATTGGAAATTGACTCATCACAAATTTCTTGAACTGTCTCGCATTTATCACAGATCACGAACGCGGTTGCCCCAGAGCTCTCGCAGGACACGTGACTGCAAGCTATAAATGCATTTAAGCTTTCCAGGCGATGAGCAAGGCCTAAATCGATAAGCTGTTCCAAAGCCCTGTAAATTTGAAGTGGGGCTTTAAATCCATGTGGGCGCAGAGTATCAAGAAGCGCATAGGCGCCTGATGGCTGGCCGGCTTTTATCAAGGAATCAAGCACTAGTGATTGATTCTTTGTGAGCTTAACTTTAGTTACAATATTTTTTTTCATGGTGTCTCCGAATCTAGTTCCGCCTTGGCCGGCTCTATTTTCTGAAATTGGTTGCGTGGTTTCAAATTTGGAAGAGGTAAGATGGATAAGATAAAAAAACTTAGTGCAGCTACAACGATACTTGGTCCAGCTGGCGTATCAAATTCAAGTGACCCTGAAAGTCCAAGCCAAACTGAAAATACACCAATAATGATGGCTATTAATGCCATTTGCTCGGGTGACTTTGAGAACCGCCTGGCCGCGGCAGCAGGAATAATAAGTAAAGCTGTTATTAAAAGTACACCTACAATCTTCATTGATACTGCAATCACTGCTGCTAAAAGTATGGTAAACACGATATTGGCAAAGTCTGGTCTTGTTCCTTCGGCAGTTGCTAATTCGTAGCTTACAGTGGCAGCAAACAACGGACGCCAAATTTTAATTAAAGCAATAAGTACCGCGACTCCCCCAAACCAAATCATCATTAAGTCTGCTCGTGTAATTGCAAGAATATCGCCGAATAAAAATCCCATCAAGTCTACCCTTACCCAAGTCATGAAGGCTAAAACTACTAATCCAACGGCAAGCGCTGAATGGGCGAGCAGTCCAAGCAAGGCATCTGATGATAGGCTTGCGCGTCGTTGCAAGAGCATCAACAACATAGCCACAACCACAGAAATACAAAAAACAGTGAAGGTAATATTTAATTCGAGTAGCAATGCCAGTGCCACACCAAGCAAAGCAGAATGTGAGAGTGTGTCACCAAAATATGCGAGTCTTCGCCAAATTACAAAACAGCCAAGCGGACCCGCGACTACCGCAACGCCTATACCACCGACTATGGCACGAATGAAGAAGTCATCAAGCATTTTTAGCCTTTCCAAGGGCGCGGTTTTTCTCACTATTGTTTTGTTTTAAGTTTGATTTTGACTTGGAAGATTGATCAATCTGTCCGTCTAGAAGATGTTCATGGTCATGACGATGTTTGTATAGCGAAAGCCCAGATAGCGCGTGCTCACCGAATAATGACTTAAATTCATTACTTGAGGCAACGTTGGCGGGAGTGCCAGAACAACAAATATGACCATTCAGGCAAATGACCCTGTCTGTTGTAGACATAACTACATGCAAGTCATGGGAAATCAGCAAAACACCGCAATTCAACTTGTGTCTTATATCATCGATTAATTTATATAATGCGACTTCACCGTTGAAATCAACACCTTGAACAGGCTCATCCAGAACAAGAAAATCAGGAGAGCGCAGAATTGCGCGCGCAAGGAGAACGCGTTGGAATTCTCCACCTGACAGCTGAGACATCTGTTTTTGCGCAAGGTGTAGTATTTGTGTTGAAGAAAGTGCGGTTTCAATTTCTGAGTAGGATGCTTTATTTGTGAGCCGCATAAACCTGCTCACGGATAATGGAAGAGTCCAATTTACATCAAGTTTCTGTGGGACATAACTCGCTTTTAAGTCTTGCCTTCGATAAGTCTTACCTTCGTCTGCCTTTAACACACCAAGAGCCATCTTTGCCGTGGTCGACTTTCCAGAACCATTAGGCCCGATGAGGGTAACTATTTCACCAGGCTCCACATGCATAGAAATACCTCGGACAAGCCATCGTTCCGATTTGTAAACACCTGCATTTTCAAGAGACAAAAGCATGGGCAACTTTCTTTAGAATGGTAGCTTTGAAATTCGCTTCTGGTTTCAAGGCCTATAAAATAATATCAAGTTTTTCTTATAAAATAAAAGTTTTGACTCATGTAATATTATAACATATGTTTCCGATGGTCAATTTTTGTTCAATGGAGAATTTTATGCGAGCCGTCAAATCTGCTTTACTTGCATCCACCTTTTTATTCACATCGACTGCTGTTGCTACGGCAGATGTTAAGGTCGTTGCCTCCATCAAGCCAGTACATTCGCTAGTTGCTTCTGTAATGCAAGGTGTCAGCGAACCTAGCCTGCTGGTTAAGGGTGCCGGTTCACCTCATACATATTCCTTAAAACCCTCACAAGCAAAAGAGTTGCAAGCAGCAGATATTGTGTTCTGGATGAGCCACGACCTTGAGGCGTTTCTTGAAAATTCCATCGAAAGTATTGCGAAGAACGCAAAGGCTGTGTCTTTGATGGACAGTCATGGCTTAATGAAGCTTAATTTCAGAGAAGGGGGTGCATTTGACGCTCATGACCATGGGCACGATGACCATGGAGACGACAAGCATGACGACCACGGACACGATAAGCACGATGACCATGGAGACGACAAGCATGACGACCACGGACACGATAAGCATGACGACCATGGACACGACAAGCATGCTGAGCACGGAGACCATGCATTTGAATGGGCAGGTGTATTTGATTTGTCAGCTGGGACATATGAATGGTCTTTTGCAAAGGTTGGTGGTGAATATGCTGACCCGGCAATGAAAATGGTTATTCTTCAGGCCGGCGATATTGAGGAATCTGAGGAATTAGCTGAGAATTTGCTGGATGCAAAAAATCCTGAGGCTAAAGAAAATAATGATTCCCTTGTTGCAAAGGAGAAAGCATACTCTCTCAATTTAGATGAAACCAGAGAAGTCACTAAATTTGCTGTGAAAATATCAAAAGATGGCAAATACGCATTTTTTACTGAGCATATGCCCTTTGAGTTTGAAGCTGACGAACATTTTTTTAAAGATTCAGAGGGTAAAAATGTTGAGCCAATAGCTCAAATTCCTGATGTTGGACATCATGATGAGCATGCTCATCATGATGAACACGGCCATGATGAGGTAGACCCTCACGTATGGTTAGACCCCCAAAATGCAAAATCGTTAGTCCACGAAATTGAAGAGCATTTAGCCGAAATTGATCCGAGTAACGCAGCGAAATATGAGGCTAATGCAAAAGCTGTAATGAAAAAATTGGATGCGTTAACAAAAGAAATTGAGGCTGATTTAAAGCCGATACGTGACAGAGGTTATGTTGTGTTTCACGATGCATATCAATATTTCGAAAAGCGTTTTGGAGTATCCGCAGTAGGGTCAATTACTGTTTCACCAGAAGTTTTGCCGGGAGCCGAGCGTGTATCAGAACTCAGAGATAAGGTGAAAAGCTTAAATGCATCCTGCGTATTTTCTGAGCCTCAATTTGAACCGAAGCTGGTAAAAACTATTACTGAAAATACAGATGCAGGCACTGGAGTACTCGACCCGTTAGGAGCCAACATTAAAGATGGTCCCGAGCTGTATTTCACGCTAATTCGGAACATGGCAAAATCACTCAAGGACTGTTTGCTGAAGTAAGCTGTCTAATGTTTCGCTTTACTGCTGCACACGTTGCGGTAAGCTGTTCAGGTTGTAAATTTAATCAAAGGACAACAGCCTCTTTAGGTGTGTTGTCCTGAGCCTGAATGAAAGCTAATTTTATGGCACGAAAAACGGTTCTAGTGACTGGCGCGAGTCGCGGTATTGGAAAAGCAACCGCCCTCCGTTGTCTTGAAGATGGGCTTGAGGTAATCGGCCTGTCTACAACAGCTCGCGATGACTTGCCTTGGCCACATTACGGGGTGGATTTAGGCAATTCTAGTTCGAAAGCTCAGTTGCAAGACATTATAACGAAACATCGACCCTGCCGTTTTGTAGGCAATGCTGGGATTCTAGTTAGCGGACGTCTAGAAGATGTTGGTTCAGCTGATTTTGACAGGTTAATGCGAATTAATCTGTTTAGCCTGATGGAAACAGCTAATCTGTTCCTACCTATTTGGAAAGATGAAAAATTTGGTCGCATTGTTTTGATAGGTTCGCGAGCGGCGTTAGGCAAGGAAAACAGGGTTTTATATGGGGCATCAAAAGCAGGAGTCACAGGCCTGGGCCGGACACTAGCACTTGAGCTTGCACCCCACCAGGTAACTGTGAATGTGATTGCTCCAGGGCCGATTGCCACAGATTTATTTGAACATGGCCAGCCTGTTGGTAGCCCGGCTCGCATAAAAATTGAAACATCAATTCCACTTGGGCGTGTTGGTCAGCCGGATGATATTGCGAATGCAGCCAGCTTTCTGTTAGATGACAAGTCCGGATATGTTACCGGCCAATGTCTGAATGTATGTGGTGGCCTATCAACTGGCTTTTCAACTCAGTAATTTCCGGCGGACCGATTTTCTGTTATCCAGCCAAAGGCTGATTATCCCAGCTCCGAATAGTATCACCAACCAGTTCAGCTAAGATTCAGGATAGGGTCCAGCCCAAATGGACATGCCTCGTAGTTCAATAAAGGTTGGTGTTCTGGCCAAGGCTAATCTTTGGCATTATTGGATGTAGCGCTTCCCACAGCAAAGCATGTTAACATCTGGCAATGAGTTGTTTCTTTCGAGGTCACTATCAACCGCGCCTGCAGGTGTATCTCTGACACTTGAGAGCTGATTCTAGCACAAAAGCTGTGCTGTGCTCCCAGCTTTGATTTAGCGGTGAGGCTTTGCGGAGTTAATCTGACTAGGTTTTGTTCAAAAAGATATTGTTTTAGAGTGACTTAAAGATACTCCTTTGCTATCACTGGCGCTCAGGCCGTCGTGGCTCAATGTAGCTGTTAGCTAAAGCTTTTAGTCTTAACTAGTCCGTATTATTTTTGGCGGTATAGTCTCAGAAAGAACGATTATTGTATGTCTGGTTCACTGATGAATATGCCTGCTAATGTCTGGCGCATGACAGCTGCACAAGGTCTGTCAATGACAGTCATGAATGTAAATATAATTAACACTGGTTTAGCCGGGGCCATTCTGGCTCCTGAATTATGGTTAGCAACGCTTCCTCTATCTCTGCAGTTTCTAGCTGTCATGTTTGCCACGCTTCCTGCCTCATTATTGATGGGGCGATTTGGCAGGCGGCCAATATTTCTATCAGGTGTTTTTATTTCTGTTATGGCTACCCTTATTCAGGCCGCCGCGATAATGACTGGCCTGTTCAGCTTGTTTGTACTTGGGTCTTTATTACTTGGCTGTTCGCATGGCATTTCCCAATTCTATCGCTATGCCGCGGCAGATGGGCTTCCTGACCATATGAAACCAAAGGCGATCAGCTTTGTTCTGCTGGGCGGGTTGGCTGCCGCGATGATAGGTCCAGAAATCGCTTATCGTTTTGTGGAAGTCATTGACGGTGCACGATATGCAGGCGCGTTTCTAGTTGCCGGTGCTGTGCATCTGCTTGCATTTATTGCCTTGCTGGGAATGGACAGCCCAAAGCCTCCGCGTAACCAATCGCAAGGAAGGTCTTTGGCGATATTCATTTCAATGTCTGGTTTTCGTCTTGGGCTTATCGCCGCCGCGCTTGGTTATGCTGTAATGTCATTTTTGATGACGGCCACACCATTGCAGATTGTAAATGTCAGCCAGTTAGATGTCGCTGAGAATGCACGAGTGATTCAATGGCATGTGATCGCGATGTTCGCTCCGTCTTTTATCACTGGTCACCTGATTACTCGTTTTGGCGTCAAACACATTATGGCCGCCGGTCTTCTGATGTATGCAATCTGTATATTTGCAGCGTTATCAGGTACGGCATTCTGGCATTATTTCACGGCGTTATTCTTGCTCGGGCTTGGTTGGAATTTTCTTTATGTTTCGGGAAGTACGTTAATTGCACACCTTGCTAAACCTGCAGAACGGGGCCGGGTCCAGGGCATTGCTGATTTAATTATTTTTGCTGCAGTCGCGTTTGCCTCTTTAAGCGCTGGCGCTCTTCATTCTTTTATTGGTTGGTCAGGTCTGCTTCTACTATGCCTTCTGCCTGTGGTGTTGATTGCGTGTGTAGTTTGGATAACTCCGCTAGACGAAATCTAAGTAAAAAGTCAAACATTAAAAAAATAAAAACAAAAGGTTTTGCAAGCAAAACAAAAGCTAGAAATAAGACAATGAGTTGGGAATGCTGGTTAAACAAGGAAATCAGGCATCATTGCGATAACATCTACAGGACCGAAACCCGCCGCCCTGAGGGCGGTAAGACTAGTGTCATGATCGCGTTTGGACAGGCGTTTGCCGTTCTTATCACACACAAGTGGATGATGAAGATAAACTGGGGTTGGCAAGTTCAAAAGCTCTTGTAGCAGCCTGTGAAGTGGAGTTGAGGATTCAAGGTCCGCACCTCTCACAACTAACTCAACCTGACTATCGGCGTCATCTAATACAACACTCAAATGGTAAGATGCGGCAATGTCCCGGCGTCCCAGAACAACATCACCTCTGTCAGCAGGCATTTGTTCTATGCCTACTTGGTGTGATGTTCCGGCATAGTCCTGCCAAATTAATGTGCCCGTGCGGGCCACAGCAGCTTTGCAATCAAGACGCCATGCGGCCATATGTCCATTTGTCTCCCGTTGATGCTGCTCTGCTTGTGACAGCAACCCTCTTGTAGATGGCGCTGGTGCTTGTTCCGAACTATCATGTGGTGCGCTGAGTAGTGAGTTGACCTCACGTCTGGTCAAATAACAAGGATATAAAAGCTTATCTGCTTTCAGTTTTTCAAGCGCCTCCGCATATCGCTGAAGTCTTTTTGACTGAACCAGAGGCGTCTCCGCCCATTGCAGGCCAAGCCAGCTCAAATCATCCTTTATCTGTTTGGTATAGGCTGGGCGGCATCGCGTGCGGTCAAGGTCGTCAATTCGCAAACAAAACAGTTCTGCAGACTGTCCTGCAGCCTTCCAAGCGGTCAATGCAGAATAAGCATGGCCTAAATGCAGCTCTCCCGTAGGGCTCGGGGCAAAACGTGTACGCATTGGTCGATTCGCGGTTTTTTTTTGCGCATTGAGTTCAGGATGAACAGACATGTTGGTATCTCACTTTCTGACTGTGGTATAGTCATCCAACTGTCGGATAAATTATAACAAAACACTTTACTAATACAAGAACAACACGGTGGACTTGAAAAGGGCAGTTAAAGTCAACCAAAAGTCCCGCTCCAAAAAATAAGGAAACCCCTGAAATGACGTTTACACCTTTGACGCTGGACTTGAACGAATATGGAATTTTATCCGGACAATTGTATCAACCCGAAGTGCACTCTGTGGGACAGCTTGAGCAGAGTGCTAAGTTTCAAAAAGATGCACGGCTTGTTATACTACTGCATGGTTGGGGGGCGGATGGCAGCGATCTGGCCCCATTAGCGCCGTCTTTATTGGGTCAGGCATCTGTCGCTTCTGAAGATAGTTCATCTGCCAATCACAGGTCGTTTGGTGATGCTGTATTTGTCCCGGATGCTCCTAATATATGCTCTGCAAACCCATTTGGGCGACAATGGTTTGAGCTATCCGACCCTGCATCCGGCATTGGACGGAATGCATCAGCTTGTTTGCAGACAGCAGAATTTATTGCGGCCATGCTAAACGCTCTGTCTATGCGAATTGGGTATGCTTCAGATCAGATCATTTTGGGGGGCTTCTCGCAAGGTGGCATGGTATCGCTCACAGCTGGAGTTGGCTATGAAAAGCCCCTGGCTGGATTATTCTGTCTGTCCGGGGCATGGCTGACCTCAGAACAAACATGTCATCAGCCTACAGGCCTGCCTGTGTTTCTGGCCCATGGCGTACTTGACCCAGTCGTGCCGTTTGCATGCATAACACAGGCTGAAGCTGAACTGAAAAAGGTAGGTCTGATACCCCAAACCTTGCACCGTGAGCATATGGCTCATGGCATTGACCCAGAGACGATAGATGCTCTTGCCCGCTTTATAGCCAGTCTGTGAACAGGAAGATGCGCCGCTGTTACTCATCCAATATCTCAATATGCTATCCACACAAATACAGCAACATTTTGGGGTAGGTATCAAGCTAATTGTCTATATCTAGTAATAAAAACGGGATTTGCTCTTGTCACCTGTTAAACATCATGTTTGACTACTTCCGGTAAGATTTTAACCGATGAGGTGAGCAGTTAACTCATGAACGCAGGTATGCATCCGCCCGCTCTCGTTTTGAATGCTGATTTTCGTCCACTCAGCTATTTCCCATTGTCACTCTGGTCATGGCAAGACAGCATCAAGGCTGTGTTTTTGGATCGGGTGACGATTATATCTGAGTATGAGGAAATGGTTAGCTCGCCGTCTTTGACGATGCCCTTGCCATCTGTGCTTGCCCTAAAGGAATATATACCTCAAGGTCGGACACCTGCTTTCACCCGCTTTAATGTGTTTCTGCGTGATAAATTTACCTGCCAGTATTGTGATACCAAACTGCCTGCAAGTGACCTGACCTTTGATCATGTTACGCCGCGCTCAAAAGGCGGGCGGTCGCGTTGGGAAAATGTGGTGGCTGCCTGTAGTCCATGTAACTTGAAAAAAGCCAATAAAATGCCTGTGAAATGCAACATGCATCCACTAAAAAAACCCGCTGCACCAACTGTCTGGCAGTTGCAGGAAAATGGACGGGCTTATCCACCAAACTATCTTCATCATAGCTGGCGTGACTATTTGTATTGGGACAGTGAATTGCTGGAAGACGTGCCGGATTTGCCCTATTAGGACGAGAAAAGCACAAGAGCAGATGCGCTCAACTAGATTTTTTCGGCAATTTTGATCGCTGTTTTACATCCGGTCTGAATGATTGCCTTCATCAGACCATACGCAGGGGCCTGTCTTCCGTCATGTTCAACTGCAATATCTCGGTGTTCCAGCTCTTCATCTCTAAACCTAGCCAATGTTTTAACAAGTTCTGGTTCTTCATGACGGTTATTGAGGTCCTGCACTTGACGGTCATAATGTGTACCAATGACTTCTTCAACAGCGATTGTGCAGGCCATGGCGGCCTTCGGGCCTAAAGCTGCCGTTGCTGCGCCCAGCACGAAGCCGGCAGCTCCCCATAATGGGTCAAGCAGGGATGGTCTGACTTTATAGTCATTTAGCAGCGTATCAAACGTATCCAGATGTTCTTGTTCTTGTTCCATCATATGCTGGATTTCAGCTGCCTGTGGATGCCCTCTCAACACAGCAAGCTGGCCTTTGTAAATCGTCTGCGCAGCCCGTTCACCAGCATGATTTACACGAAGATATTCGGCCAGTCTTTGATTTGCTTTTGGCGGACTATGTTCAGTCATGACGAATTTACTTCCTGCGGTATAAACTATTTATCCTAAACACTGAGTATAAGGTAGAGCCTGAATGTTTCAAGCATCTGGGACAAGGTGGCGCACTCATAGTCAAATGCTTTATTTGGTTTTGCGGTAGGCCAAAAGTGCAAAACAAGCTAGACCGCTACTGAACACCATGTTCCAACCTGCCATTGATATATTAGCAAAGGACCACGCAATTTCATCACATCTGACAACTGGCGTAGCTAGAAGACTGTCAAGTAAATCTGACGCACTCAGGGTGTTTAGTGCCCCTGAGCAGCTTGTTGGACCTTCCCAGAGCTGTTGTTCTACACCTACATGATAACTTGCAATAATAGCTGTAACCGCTGCGCACAGCGCGATCATCAAAAAAGCGGGTCCCAAGCGTAGCGCACCTGTTGTCCCCATTAGACAGAAGACAATTACACCAGCATGCGGCCAGCGTTGCCATAAGCACAGTTTACAAGGAGCTAAACCACCCAGATATTCAAACCCAAATGCGGCTGTTAACAATGCTGCTGAGGCTAAGCCACATAAGAATAAAATTTGTTGTTTTGAAAACAGCTCAAACATGATTCAGGATACCAACCACATTCCAGTCCCGATGAGTATCAATAGCGCAGATAAGAAACCAAGAACCAGCTTGAAATCATGACGATAAGATACGAGCCCAGCAACCAGTAAAAACCGCACTCCACGGCCAAGCAGTGAAAATAAAATAAAAGGCAGCAGGGCATAGCCAAAAAGGCCAGCACTGACCGCTATTACTTTATAAGGCAAAGGGGTAAATGCCCCGATCAAAACCAGAATTATTCCAAATTTGTTGAATGCTGCTGAAACAGCAGAAAATTTTTCTGGTCCCGCAATTTGATCTGGCAAAAGCTGAAGCATGTTTGATACAAATCCCTGGGCAGCAAAGCCTAGATACCAACCAATCCCTCCACCTACCACAGACCAGAGTGCTGTCAGAAAGGCAATACTTATCCATTTATCGCTGCGAGCAAAGACACAGGCAGCTAGCAGCGGATCAACAGGAATAGGAAACAAGATACTTTCCAACGCAGTAAGGAAGTAGAGCCCAAGCCGTGCGTTTGTGGTGCCTGCATGGACCTTTATAAAGGTCGTTAGGGCTTGATGAGTAATCATAACAAATTTACTTGGTATTTTGCTTTGTTTTATTCAGCATGGCGGAATGGTGGGAGTACTCGGACTTGAACCGAGAAGCCTTACGGCACAGGATTTTGAATCCAGCGTGTTTACCAATTT
>CABYOG010000027.1 GCA_902520575.1 uncultured SAR116 cluster alpha proteobacterium | reverse complement strand
AACCGCCCGCAGGAAGACAGCCAGGCTTATGGCTAGCTTGTGCGGCATTTTTTGTTTACTGACTTTTACTGCTGTCGCGCTCGAGCAGTACACAGCTCATGGCGGGCCGGTGAAACATCTAACCCTATCCCCTGATGGCAGCTTGATGGTCTCATCCAGCTTTGACTATTCAGCAGTTGTGTGGTCTGTGCCAGAGCTGGCAGATGAAGCCACGCTAATAGGACATGACGCAGCTGTGAATGTGGCACAATTTACACCGGATGGAGATTGGCTGGTAACAGGGGGTGATGACAATCAAATTCTGCTATGGTCAGTTGCTGATATCCTCAGCCTAGGTGATGAAACAATTCCCTTTGTGCTAAGAGGTCATTATGGAAAAATTGTAGATTTTGCCTTTTCTGCTGATGGTAGATATCTTGTATCTGCGAGTTGGGATGGCATTGTGGGCCTTTGGGACATGGCTCTAGCTCGTAATCGCTTGGAGCAAATTCCAATCTCGTTTCGTGGACATGACGGACCAGTAAATGATGTCCAGTTTAGCGCTGATGGCAAACACCTTTTTAGTGCAGGCAATGATGGCCACATCCGCTATTGGCGGGTGGCTGATGGTGAATATTTACGTTCCATTGTCCGTAACGGCTGGGGTGTAAATGTAATGTTAGTGGATGAGGAACGAAATATTTTGGCTTATGGCTCAACTGACGGGGCGATGGTTTTGGCCGCGCTAAATACAGGAGCTGAATATTTGCGAATGGGTGAAGACCGAGTGCCAGTTCTATCGGTTGGCCTAAACTCCACCGCCAATCAGATTGCTTTTGGTAACGCCAAGGGGCAACTTAAGATTATTGATTTGAATACCACGACGTTGCTACGTGATTTTCGCGCAGCAAATGGTCCAATTTGGTCCGTGATGTTCATGCCAAACAATGGTGATATGATGATCGCTAGTCTTGATGATTTCATAACGAAATGGCAAATTCATGATTTTCCGCCTGAAATTCTGGATACACCTGGCCCAACGCGAAGGTTTAAATTAACCTCTGAAATCAGTAATGGTGAACGGCAGTTTGCGAGAAAATGTTCAGTTTGCCATACGCTTGTTCAGGATGGAGCAAAAAGAGCCGGTCCAACATTATACAATATTTTTGGTCGTGAGGCAGGTACCTTGCCTGGCTACAAATATTCTAAAGCGCTTTTGGACTCTGATATTATCTGGGGTGAAGAGACTATTCACAGGTTGTTTACAGATGGACCGGATGTGGTAACACCGGGCACAAAAATGCCCATACAGCGAATGAAAAATGAAGCTGACAGGCAGGATTTAATTGCCTTTTTGAAGCAGGCAACAACATCTTTGAATTAAGAGTAAGGGAGAGAGATGATGAAAATGTTTTTAATAAGCTCTACTGCTGCAATAGCCCTAGCTGTAGTAGCCTATTTTATTCTTACTAGCATAGGTATGGACACAGCATCTGTGATGTCCGGAGCATCAGTTCGGCTTTGACAGCCAGACTGTTTTCTTGGTTGGTGACTGTTGTTGTTTGTCTTACGACAGTGCTATTTGCCTATGTACAAGCGGACCACGGCCCTCATAGCTTCAAGGCTATCGAAGCGTCCGTTCTGCGCGTGCTGCCAACCTGGCCTGGCTATGATCGGCCAGGCTTCGGCGCGCCACTGGGAACAGCTCCAGAGGGGACAGGATTTGTGATTGCCGCACCCTACAGCGCACACATTTCTGAAAGCTCTCAAAAGGCTAGCAGCCCCTATCTTCTTACCGCGGCTCATGTAGTGGATCGGGCCACCCGGGTTGAAATAATAAGTCCTAAAGGTGTGCGGGCAGATGCTGTTCTTGTGGCTGTGGACCCGCGAACTGATCTGGCGCTGTTGAAGATGCCTTTTGCCTTGCCGCCTGTCGAACTGATGCTGGATACACCTGCTGTCGGCAGCCATGCCTGTGCAGCTGGGAACAGTTTTGGTCTGGGAATCAGCCTTAGCTGCGGTGTTGTATCTGCAACAGGCCGCAAAAATATAGGTTTTAATCCTGTCGAAGACTTTATCCAAACAGACGCGGCTGTTAATCCCGGCGCGTCAGGCGGTTTGCTAATCAATTCAGCTGGGCAGGGCCTTGGCCTCATTGATGCGATTTTCACAAAATCAGAAGATAGTGACGCCGGGGTCAATTTTGCTGTGTCTGCAAAGCTGATAGACAAGGTTTTGTCGGCATGGGCAGACAAAAATGATGTTTTTACCCATTGAAATAGTTGCTTGCTGATGACTTGCATCTGAGTGTGAAGGTAATCTACACTTATGTACTTAAATCTAGGTTGGGGAAAAAGGATGCATCTTCATGGATGATTTTCTGAGGGTCGCTTCGACTGGAGCGAGGGATGTAACACCAAAACCGTTCCCATCACAGCTGGTCGACCCATTCGGCCGGGCCGTGGATTACTTACGGATTTCGGTCACTGACAGATGTGATTTCAGATGTGTGTATTGCATGGCGGAGGAAATGACCTTTCTGCCGAAAAAAGATCTGCTGACATTAGAAGAACTGGAACAAGTCTGCCGAACATTTATGTCGATGGGCACTCGCAGAATCAGGCTGACAGGTGGTGAACCTCTTGTCCGCCGCAATATCATTCAATTGATTCGTAATCTGGGTGCCGAGGTAAAATCAGGCCAACTGGATGAGCTGACCATTACCACGAACGGCAGCCAGTTGACAAAAATGGCAGATGATTTAGCGGAAGCTGGTGTCCGTCGCCTGAATGTGTCGATTGATACGCTGGATGTAGATAAATTCAAACTAATCACTCGTTGGGGCGATCTAGATAAAGTGCTTGAAGGGATGAAAGCTGCCCGTGGTGCCGGTCTTTCGATAAAGCTAAATGCTGTGGCCTTAAAGGGCGTTAATGACGATGAACTGGGTGATATGGTCGCCTGGGCAGGTGATCAGGGCTATGATATGACCATTATTGAAGTGATGCCCATGGGGGATATTGGCAATGAGACCCGTGTTGATCAGTATTTGCCCGTTTCTGTGGTCCGCTCGCGACTAGCCAAGCGCTTTACACTGACCGATTCGGATTATGTCAGCGCTGGACCTGCGCGTTATGTAAATGTCGCTGAAACAGGCCGCAGGCTGGGCTTTATAACACCACTGACCCATAATTTCTGCGAAAGTTGTAATCGCGTGCGCCTGACCTGTACAGGCCAGCTTTATATGTGTCTGGGGCAGGATGATAATGCTAATCTGGCCCGTGCTCTGCGAGAGGATGGTGAAGAGGGTCTGCGCTCAGCCATCATTTCTGCGATTGCGCGTAAGCCAAAAGGACATGATTTTGTCATCAACAGGCGTGAGGCTCAGGCTGTCGGCCGACATATGAACGTGACTGGCGGCTAGAAGGCCGCCTAGATTACAGCTGAGATGACAGACAAGATAACAGATGCGATAAAAGGAGCGCCTGTCGCTTTATTTGGTCTGGCTGGCTGGTCAGGCTCGGGTAAAACAACATTGGCGGAACAGCTGATAACAGAATGGACGGCGCGGGGCCTTAATGTGGCGACTATTAAACACGCGCATCACGAATTTGAGGCCGATACGGCGGGTAAAGATAGCTGGCGGCATCGGAAGGCTGGTGCGCGCCAGGTTCTTGTTTCTTCAGCGATACGATCTGCGCATTTTGTTGAACATGACACTACAGAACCTGAACTGGCAAAACTGCTAAATAGGCTTTTGCCTTGTGATCTGGTGTTGATAGAAGGCTTCAAGCGCGAATCTGTGCCAAAAATGGAAATTTTCCGTGCAGAAGTGGGCAAGCCATACCTCTACACAGAAGATAACCAGATTATCGCTGTTGCTTGTGACAGTGCAGTACCGGACTGTCCTCTACCAGTTCTGGATCTCAATGACATACCGACGATCGCTGATTTTGTGCTTCAGGTAGTTGGCCTTAGCAGCAGGTAGGGAGCGCCATGCCACATCCCTCTACAACTCCGCTGGAAATTGCCCGCGAACAGCTTTTGTCCGCGACGACAGGCTGGGCTCCTCAACAAGAAATCTGCAGAGTATCGAATGCGCTTGGCCGAGTGCTAGCGACAGAACAGATAAGCTCTGTCGATCTGCCCCAGACAGATAACGTGGCTGTCGATGGCTATGCTGTTGAAGCAGCATTTTTAGCCGCGCATCCCGATCATTTGTTCAAAGTTGTTGGGACTGCACGAGCTGGTCATCCCTTTGCCGGCACAGCCGCGCCAGGTGAGGCTGTGCGTGTCTTTACCGGGGCGGTTATGCCAGAAGGGCCAGATTGTGTGATTATGCATGAGGACTGCCAAATATCTAATGTTGGAATTATCTGCGGTAAACAATTGAAATCAGGTACCAACTTGCGTCCAGCTGGTGAAAATATTGCTGCTGGTGAAACGCTTGCCGCAAAGGGGGTCTTTCTTGGGGCGGCAGATATTGGCCAGTTAGCTGCCGCAGGCCTTAGCCAGATACCCGTATTCCAGCCTCTGAAGATTGCTTTGATGTCAACAGGGGATGAGCTAGTTCAATCAGGTGATTCTCGAAAAGTTGGCCAGATTTTTGACAGTAATCGACCGATGGTGGCCGCGCTATGCCACCAACAGGGTGCACAGCTAACAGATTATGGCATTATTAGAGATGATCAAGTCAGACTGACTTCTGCCTGGCAAGAGGCGCTAGACCATTGTGATGTGATTATTAGTTCAGGAGGGGCATCCGATGGGATGGAGGATCACACACAGGCTGCTTTAAGGGCATGTGAGGCAGAATGCCTGTTCTGGCGATTGGCTATGAAGCCGGGACGGCCAATGGCTGTAGGCAAGAAAGGGCACCAGTTTATTTTCTGTCTGCCGGGCAATCCAGTGGCTGCCTTTGTATGTTTTAGGCTTTTAGTGCGGCCTGTTCTGGACAAGCTGTCAGGCGGTTGTCCGCGCCTGCCCTTTAGCCTGATGCTGTCTAGTGGCTTTAGTCATAAAAAACAGGCAGGACGAGCTGAATTTTTGCGCGCTTGCGTAACTGAACCTAAAACAGGTTTGCAACAGGTTGTCTTGCATGGGCGCAAAGGTGCAGGTGTTATCTCGTCATTGACAGGGGCTGACGGGCTTGTTGAAATACCGTTTGCCACGACAGAGATTGCCTCAGGCCAGCCTGTTCGGTTCTATCCTTTTCATGAGGTTGTGTGATGAATATTCTATATTTTGCATGGATGCGTGAACATACTGGCTGCGCAGCAGAAGAAATTGACTTGCCAGATGGTGTCTCCACTGTTGCCGATCTTGTGCCGCATCTGGCTAACCGGTCAGACGGGCATGCAACAGCGTTGCGGAATTTGAAAACCGTACGGGTTGCAGTTAACCGGACCTATGGCGCACTTGATACGCCGATTAGCCAAGGTGATGAGATAGCCTTCTTCCCGCCTGTGACGGGAGGCTGAACTGATGACTAAACCAGTAAACATTGCTGCAGCGGATGTGAGTATTAGAACCGCAGATTTTGACGCTGGCGTTGAAATTGATAAATTGCGGCGTGCCGGTGTTGGGGCGATTGCCACCTTCAGTGGAATTGTGCGGAATGACGCTGAAACCCCTGGACTGATTGCGATGACACTGGAACACTTTCCGGGTATGACAGAACAGGAGATTCAGAACATTATTGATCAAGCCCGTCGCCGCTGGCCCTTAACAGCGGTGAAGGTTATTCACCGTGTCGGACGACTTCTGCCCCAGGAAAACATTGTTTTTGTAGGCACTGCTTCTGCGCATCGCCAGGCAGCTTTCGATAGCGCTTCTTTTATAATGGATTACTTAAAAACTCGTGCGCCGTTCTGGAAAAAAGAGGAAACCAGTTCAGGTGCACAGTGGGTTGAAGCCCGCGAAACAGATGATATTGCTTTGCAAAAGTGGGTGGAGCAACGGTAAAGGCGCTTCACTCTCACTTCATAATGCGGAAAGTGGTATGGTCATCTGATTTTGGTTGATGATAAATAGGAGGTCTCGGAAAGTAGGAAAACCGAGACCTCCATCGGGGGGAAGACTTTTTCAAGTCACACTTTATACCCACGCAAAACTGATTTAGATTGGCGTGGGTATATTTTTTTTGAATTATAGCCACATATTTGTGAATAAAACCAGCCTAGATCGTCGGAATTGCAAGTAGAATTGGCCTTTTATCCCCTTTTAAAGGCTTTTATAGATGATTTTCCTGCTAGAAACAGGCTTAAGCGCAATTGCTGTTGCACGCTATACAGCAAATCGCTTAACTGCTTTGGATGCAAATGACCAGCGTCATCTTCTACTGTGCGCAGAATCTGACCTGCCATGCCAACCAGATCTGCCCCCAACCACAAGCATTTAGCCGCATCCAAGCCATGCCGGACCCCGCCAGAGGCAATTATACACAGGTTGTTGGATACAGCCCGGGCTTGCGCAATCGCATCAGGCAGCATCAGGCCGCAGGATAAAAAGGGCGCATAATGCGCCCGGTCAGTTGCAGGGCGTCTGTTAAGTTCAATTTGTGCCCAGTTTGTCCCGCCTCTGGCCGCTACATCTACATGCCGTACACCGATGGCTGCCAGCCGTCGCACTACATTACCAGACAGGCCTGCTCCCACCTCTTTCACTAGCACAGGACAATTCAGCGTACTAACAGCCGTTTCAATCGCCGATAATACCCCGCGCCAGTCATGATCACCTTCTGGTTGAATAGCTTCTTGCAAAGGGTTTAAATGAATGGCTAGCGCATCAGCTCTGATATCTTCAACAGCAGCGCGAGCTAGCTTCAGTCCGTCCTTTCCAGCAAGCTGTGCGCCGCCCAGGTTTCCAATTAGAACAGCATTAGGGGCCAGGCGGCGCAGTTCAGCCTGACTTTGTCCTGATTCAAGGCTTGCACGCTGAGATCCAAGCCCAAGCGCAATCTTTTTCTTCTGGGCGGTATCTGCTAGTACCCTGTTCATCGCCATGGCCCGGTCTGTACCGCCGGTCATGCCTGTTATTATTAGCGGGGCATCCAGCTCAGTTCCCAGAAATTCTGTGGTTAGGCTGACTCTGTTTAAATCACATTCCGGTAGCGCACAATAAGGCAGGCTGACCGCATCCAGTGGGTGGTCGACAAGGGGCTTACTGGCCTTGGCCAGGTCAAGATGCGCATTTTTACGATCAGTTGTTTGCGGCGTGCTTGTTCGGTTCATGTCTGTGTCATCTTTTTCAACGTGGGGCGGTACATGGTATCCACCAACAACATATGCGGTACCGTCAAAGCAGCTAGCAAGATAAAGACTGCGCGGATAAAGGCTTCATCTGGTGAAAAGCTACCTGATGTTGTCTGGCTGAAATATAGCCCTGCGCCCATCGCCCAGGATGCTGCGGTCAGAATACCTCCACTGATTAGAATGAAGCGGCGGCTGACAAAGAGCTGCATAGCTTTCCAGATACTGGTGAAATGACGACGTGAATGCACAACACAGAAATAAACGGCAAAACCTGCTAGGGGCGGCAACAGCCACACTAGCACAGCCAGCCCGGCCAGTTCACCCGCTGCAGCCCCATATTGGCGGTTGAAAAGGGCTGCGCCAGCGTAAATGCAGGCAGCTGCAAGCCAGATTATCAGCGCCGGTCTCAACGCATCCATGATCAGAACCGCATTTGGCCCGGCAAGAACGATAAACAGTTGGCTCACCTCTGCCTTGTGAAACACAGGCAACAAAATGGTCACCATGCCACCATGCACCAGAATCTGACAGGCTTTCAGGCTGCGCTGGACTAGGTGCCGGCCTGGCTGAAACAGATGTTCTATATCGCCGCTACCAAAATGCACAATAGTTAGCGCCAAAAAAGCAGCCAGCGCGAAGACAGGTGATACAAGCCAAATCAAGGCAGACAGCCCGGCCAGTAGCAGATACATAACCAGAAAACCAATAATTTTGCCGGGACTGCGTCCAAAGCCTAGACAAAAGGCAAGGGCGCCGTCAAATGCACCATGAGGCAAACCGATCAGCATCACCGCGGCAAGGGCAAATAGGTCTGTTATTGATAAGACATCCATCATATTTACTCTGAATTTCTGCCGTCTAAAGGCGTTTTGCTCGCATTATTTTTTATCCGCGTTATCTCTGTTCATCACATGTATATCCCACAATGCGTTTAAAAACAGGCCTGTTGGCATTGCCGTGATCAGTTTTGCATAAATTTTGAAATCTGCAAGGCCGGACATAAAGCGGGCGAATTCATCGCCGTTCAGGGCAAAGGCGATCTGCGCAAACAATTCAGCTGCCTTTTCAGGGTGATGTCGAATAACGTGCAGAAAGATTCTGTCTAGAAATAGATTAAAACGACTGATTGGTCGAGGCATTGTTGCTAGCGTTAAATGGGCTGGACCGTTAAGGACCAGTCTGTCAACAATGTCATCTGTATGTTTTTGGATAAAGGCAAACGCATAGCCAGATGACGGGCGAACACAGCCGCCATTTGCACCGATGGGCAGATAATCAAGATCGACTGGTTGTACAAAAGCCATCGGAATACAACCCTGCTCAGTATGGTTGACTTGCCAGCCGCCAGTCGCCCAATAAGTCTCCAGGTAGGTTTTTATTGCCTCTGCATAAAACTCATCATTCTGCCGTTTAGGGGAAAGCATGGTGGATTCGACTAATGCCTCTGTGCGGCTGTAAGGAAGCAGATAGATAAAATGAATGCCGCGGGACTGGTCACATCTGAAATCCATCAAAATAGCCGTATCAGGTGAAAAACAAGGTTGTGCTGCTTTGATCTCCACACCTTTAAAATGCTGCAGCATAGCCCCGTCAGGCACATTTGGAGGGCGGCTGTCAAAGACAGGATGCGCGCCGGGTGCAGGCAGGCTGTCAGGCTCTTGTTGAATATTTCCGTCTATAACGTTCAGACAATGGGTCAGCCAATCACGGCTATCGAGACGGCAGTAGGGATGAGAATCAGCTGTTTGCGTAACCTTCCGTTTTGCTGTAATAATCTGCCATTTATCCCAGCGTTGTCTTGCGAGCTCGGTCTGCTCTTTGAGTCCCTGTGTTGCCCAGAATCCCCAGCTATGCCTATTTGTTGCGGCAGGAGAGACAGGACCATACAGACAAGCTTTTATACTTGATGTCTTTTCTGTCCGCACCAGCTGGCGGGCCAACGACAGGCCGGCACAGCCTGCTCCGATAATTGCCAATTCTGCCTGTTCTAGGGAGGCTGTTCTGATCATTTAAGTGCCTCATCTAATAAGCTGGTAAGTGGCGCATGCAAATTGCTGTTATGAGCAGCTTTGGGCTGGCGATAGAGTTTGGGTAGGGCCTGCAGGCTGGCAGACAGTTTCTCGCTCTTGCTAGTTATTACGCGCCCATCGCCCCACCGCAGCTTACGGGTTCTTAATTTTGTTCCAATGGCGCGATAAACACTTGCTGCAACAGCAATGCAATATCGCGCGCGCAAAGGCAGAAATCCCAGCCCCAGACGCCCGCTTTCATAATACTGGTCAGCAAGGGTCAGCAACCTGTCTATGGCAGCCTGAATCTGTTTGTAGTTCTGAGAAGCAGGGGCCTTTGCACAGGCAACAATCTGGTCAGGTGAAAGCTGGCCTGTCCAGCTTTCAGGCAGGTAGCGGCGTCCCATCTGGGCATCTTCTAGAATATCTCGGGCAATATTTGTCAGTTGCATGCCGATGCCCATATCCACAGCAAAACGGAAGGCTGTCCTGTCGTTACAGCCCAGAACAGGACACATCAGAAGCCCGACTGCGCCTGCTACATGATAAGCATAAGCCACTAAATCTGCCTCATCCTTGAGCAGCATTGCGGACTGATCCAGCAACAGCCCGTCCAACAGATGGATAAGTGGCATTACTGGGATCTGGCATCGGTTCATAACCTGCATGTACTGCAAAAGCGCAGGATCTGGCTGTTCAGGTATTTTCCCAGAATCTAGTTGGGTTAGCTGGCGGCGGATACGGCGTAGTCGATGTGTTCCTTCTTTTTTATCCAGCCCGTCGATATCGCCATCAGCAATATCATCCAAAAGCCGGCACAGGCTATACAACTCAGCTGCATCTATTGCCATCTGGCGGCCCAGCAGGCGTGATGCCCAGTAAAAGCTTTTGCCGTTTTTTGCCAGTGTCTTTAGGGCTGTGCCCCTCTCAGCTGGATAATGTGCGTCTTGCTGTTTTTGTTCAGCGCGTGGGCTGGACATATGCGGCTTTCCGTTCATCTTCGCTGACCAACGTTTCAACAACTTTGGCTGAACAGAGCACGCCAGGCATACCAGCACCGGGATGTGCACCTGCTCCTGAAAAATACAGATTTGTCAGATGCGGATCACGATTATGATACCGGAACCAGGCAGACTGGGTGAAGCTGGGGGATATAGAAAAGCCAGCGCCATGTTCAGATCGGTAATCTGCTTTGAAATCTTCAGGTGTCATATAAAAATCTTCAGTAATCACATTACGTAGATCTGGCATTATACTTTTCTCAAGGGCGGTGACAATCCTGTCCTGCAGGAGCGGCCCTTGTTTTGCCCAGTCCACATCACCCTGCAAGTTAGGGACCGGGCAGAGGACATAAAAACTATCACAGCCATCAGGTGCAAAACGGGCATCCGTGGCGGTCGGGCGATGCAGATATAATGAAAAATCTTCTGCCAATATCTTTTTTCTAAAGATATCATGCAGCAATTCCTTATACCGTTTTCCCATCCATATCGTGTGATGGGCAATGTCAGGATAGCGCTGCCGGGTCCCAAAAAACAGCACAAACAGGCCCATCGAATAGCGGGTTACTGCCTCTGGCAGCACCTTTTTGCGGAGATGGGTCTGGCTAGGCAGCATCTGTCGGTAAACAGTTGGTGGGTCAGCGTTACAAATCACATTATCAGCAGAAATGAAGGCCCCGTTGGCCGTGCGCACACCTGTAACTTTCCTGTCAGAAACACAAATCTCAGTGATATCTGTATTCAGTTTAAGATCAATACCCTGGCGGATCATAAGCGCTTTTAATTCAGCAACCAGCTTGCCTGTACCGCCCATGCAGAAATACACGCCCCATTTTCGTTCTAGATAATGAATCAAAGCATAAATGGATGTTGTATCGAAGGGGTTGCCGCCTACAAGTAACGGATGGATGGAAAAAGCCTGCCGCAATAAGGGGTGTTTGATGTGTCTGTTAACCAGTTGGGCTACTGTCAAATAGCTGCGTAGCCGCAATAATTGTGGGATTTGCTTGATCATAGAGGTAAGACGGGTAAAGGGCTTATCTGCCAGTTGGGTAAAACCGACATCAAAAATCTGTTTGGAGGTGTTCACCAACCTGTCATAGTTTTTTGTATCCGCTGGCGAAAACCGGGCAATCTCTGCATGTGTGTCAGCTAGTGACGGGCGGTAATCAAACTCAGATCCATCATGGAAATGAAACCTGTACCATGGATCAAGCGGCACAAATTCCAGATGTTCAGAACGCGTCTCTCCAAACAGGGCGAACAGCTCATCAAACAAAAACGGGGCGGTAATGACAGTTGGGCCGGCATCATGGCGAAAGCCGCCACGCTCAAATACGCGCGCGCGGCCACCGACATCTCCTAACCGCTCTATCAGAGTGACGTGATGGCCTTTTGCACGCATACGCAAGGCAGCAGCAATTCCGCCAAAACCACTGCCGACGACCACGCTATGAACGCGCTCCGCCATATCTTTCTTATAGGGATTGGGGCGGGCATCATCCATTTGCCACATCCTCATTTTCTAGCCGGTTTCATCCAGCCTATCACAGAATATGCTCGCCTGTCCTGCCCAAACATTTCATTGGATGTCACTTAGCCATTTAGACTGGTTAGATCGCGGCATACATGCCGAAGCTGTGCCAGTATTGGTGTGATGATTGCCCGGCAATCTGTGGGAAAAGCAGCCGATGATTCTTCTGCTTCTTCCAGCATGCTTAGTAAGGCTGATGAGGTCATGGTCAGCGCTGGTGACCGGCGCAGACGTTCCTGCCAAGCAAGGGCATCATGTGTGTCGCCTGAGGACAGCCAGATATCAAAGGCTGTCGCCGTTTGCTTATCCAATGTTGTCTGAAACATCACAATCACTGCGTTTGGGGCGCGGCGCAGCAGGTCAGATGCCGGGCTTTCCGCGCCATCCTTGCCAATCACATTCAACATATCATTGGCAATCTGATAACAACCGCCTGCTGCACTGAAAAACCGATTCAGCGGCCGTATCGCATCACGGCGGGCGGCCAGGTGTGCAATCCCTTCAACTGAAGCAATAAATAAAGGGGCGGTTTTGCCTGTGCTGATGTCCATATAGCCAGCCCAGTCTGGGTATGCGCGAACCTCAAACTCGAGAGCTTGTCCTGCAGTGGTCGCGGCCATATGGCGTGACAGGATAGAAACCAGCTGTGGCGTCTGCCCAAGATAGGCAGCTTCTGCTGCTAGCTCAAAGGAGAGCGCAATCAGCCAGTTACCAAGCGCCAGTGCCGTATCGCGCCCATATAAGGCCCAGACAGACGGCGCGCCGCGGCGCACCATATCTCCATCACAGATATCGTCGTGCACCAGTGAGGCATTGTGAAGAACTTCCACAGCCGCAGCCCAGGGTAGGCTGGCTGTTTGTGGTACGCCAAAACTGTCCCCAGCGGCTAGAGCCATGCGGCCACGCAACTGTTTGCCAGTACGTTTGAAATGATGTTGAGCAGCGGTGGCAAGCGGGTGC
>CABYOG010000026.1 GCA_902520575.1 uncultured SAR116 cluster alpha proteobacterium | reverse complement strand
AATGCAATCGCCAACCCGCGTGAACTAGATATTGATTTAATCGAAGCTTATCTGGCCCGGCGTGCATTGGATCACTTGATCGGGTTCAGCCTGTCTCCTGTGTTATGGCGTAAATTACCCGGGTCACGTTCAGCCGGCCGTGTACAATCTGTAGCTCTACGCCTCATCTGCGAACGTGAAAGCGAAATCGAAGCCTTTCTAACAGATGAGTTCTGGTCAGTAGATACTGATTTCGCGACGACAGATGGTGGTGAACTTTCAGCGAGGCTGACCTATCTTGACGGACAAAAACTTGAGAAGCTCAGTTTTGGCACAGAAGCACAGGCTGTAGCCGCACAGCAACGCATCGAAGCGGCAAACTGGCAAGTCTCTGCGATTGAAACAAAACGGGTAAAGCGGCGCCCTTCCCCACCCTTTACTACATCAACCCTGCAACAGGAAGCATCACGTAAACTTGGATTTTCTGCAAGCCGGACAATGCAAATTGCGCAGAAATTATATGAAGGCATTAATCTGGGTAGTGAGACAACCGGACTGATAACCTATATGCGCACAGATGGTGTGCAAATGAGCTTTGAGGCCATCGGTCAGATAAGGGACGCCATTGAGCAAACAATCGGGACTGATTTCGTACCAGATAAGCCCCGCGTTTACAAATCAAAGGCAGCAAATGCACAAGAAGCTCACGAAGCGATCCGGCCTACATCTATATGGCGACATCCCGATGAGATACGCAAATGTCTGGATTTTGATCAGTTTCGTCTCTATGAGCTGATTTGGAAGCGCACCATCGCCAGTCAAATGGCAGATGCACAGCTTGACCAGACCGCAGCAGATTTAAGCGCGACTACAGATCATCTAACAATGCGGGCAAACGGTTCAGTCATTATTTTTGATGGGTTTATGAAAATCTATCGAGAAGATCGTGATGATCAGGAAGATAAATCAGCTGGCCCGCAAAACCGAATTCTGCCACCTTTGAGCCAGGGCCAAGATATGGCGGTTCAGCAGGTTCATCCAGAACAGCATTTTACCCAGCCACCACCACGGTACACTGATGCCAGTCTGGTAAAACGAATGGAAGAACTAGGTATTGGCCGTCCATCCACTTATGCCAGCATTATGCAGGTCATCGAAAAACGTGGCTATGTGCTGAAAGATGGAAAACGATTTATCCCAGAACATCGCGGGCGCATCGTCTCTACATTTTTGGAAAATTTCTTCACCCGCTATGTCGAATACGACTTCACAGCTGCGCTTGAAGCAGAGTTGGATCAAGTCTCCGATGGCAAAATGGACTGGCGGGCGCTATTGAAGCAATTCTGGGTTGATTTTGCTGTTGATATAGAAAAGGCGATGACACTGTCCGTACCAGATGTCATGAGGACATTAGACAGTGAGCTTGAAAAACTGTTTTTCACACCAGATGAAAACGGTAAAATTCAGCGTATCTGCAGCAAATGCGGAACAGGACATCTTGAACTCAAACTTGGTAAATTTGGCCCGTTCATTGGCTGCAATAATTATCCAGACTGCCGGTATACGCGTCAGATTGTTGCTGCTGGTGAAAGTGGTGATAATGATGGACAGGAACTGGATGGTGATAAATTTTTAGGCACAGATCCGGTCAACAAGCTTCCGGTTTATCTGAAAAAGGGGCCTTATGGGTCTTATGTCCAGCTCGGCGGTGAAGACGTGAAAAAGCCTAAGAGATCTTCTGTGCCGAAAGAAAAACTACTCTTGGATGTTGATTTGGGCTATGCGCTTGGCCTATTATCCCTACCCCGAGATATCGGTTTGCATCCGCAGACATCTGACATGATACAAGCAGGTCTCGGCCGCTATGGACCTTACCTGAAATATCAGGGAAAATTTACCAGCCTGAAAGAGGGTGATGATTTATTGAGCGTTGGCATCAACAGAGCTGTTGATTTGCTGGCAGAGGCAGCCAAAACAGCAGGGCGCTCTCTTGGAGAGCATCCAGATGGCGGTGAAGTTCATTTAAAACGTGGCCGCTTTGGGCCATATTTTGAGCATAACAAGCTGCGTGCTCCTATGCCTAAGACACTGAAGATGGATAGCGTGACATTAACTGAGGCTCTCGAAATTTTAGCAGCCAAAGCTGCCCAGCCAGCAAAGAAGTCAAAGGTCAAAAAAACAAAAGGCAAAGCGAAGGCAAAAACAAAGACGACAAAGATAAGAACCAAGGTAAAATCAAGCTGAGTGAGCAGTGACAAAACAACGCCCAACCATGCCTGACGATGATGCACTAAGTGCTTTTATTACGGCCAGCCCCACACCACCAAAACTGCGCGATATAGCAAAAGCCTTTGGCATTTCCCCTCAGCAACGTGCAGAATTGCGAGCCAGGCTTCATCGTCTGGCAACAGATAATAGCGCTGCACACGTAAATGAGGCGTTCAAAAATCCAGCAATTAGCCTGCTGCAGGTTATCTCGATTGATCATGATGGTTATGCTCAGGCTAGGCTTGCTGATAGAGATGAGCAGGAAAGCCCGATAATTACGATCCTGCCTTCAACCAAGCCTGGCAAGGCTATGAAGCGAGGTGACCGAGTTCTTGCACGGCTGAGGGCGAGCCTGGATGAACTAAGCTGTAAGGCAGAGCTAATACGCATATTGCCAAAGGGGAAGAACCACATATTTGGGCAAGCTGTAAATAAAAGCAAAACCAAAAAAAAATCCCACTGGGTTCTTGTGCCAGCTGAAAAGGGTGGCAAGAGAGATATTCCGATTAGAAACAAGCTCAACCTGACATTTTCTGAAGATGACCTTCTGGAAGCAGAATTAATAAAGGAAAATGGATACCACCTTGTCGCCCATCCTCTGCGCAACCTTGGCTCAATTAACAGCTCACATTCCTTTGCAGCTTTAGCCATCGCTGAATTCGACCTGCGTCATGTTTTCACTGCAGAGATGGAGGAGGCAGCAGCGGCCGCGTATTTGCCAGAATTAGGCAAGCGAGAAGATTTACGCGCTTTACCTCTTGTAACAATAGACGGCGAAGATGCAAAAGACTTTGATGATGCCATCTTTGCTGAACCCGCCCCAGAAAATTGCTGGCGCGTCATTGTTGCTATTGCAGATGTCAGCACCTATGTGCAAAGCGGCGATATTTTAGACATGGAAGCCAGACAGCGCGGCAATTCGGTATATCTGCCTGGTACCGTAGTGCCCATGCTGCCAGAAGCCTTGTCAAACGGCTTATGTTCTTTGCGCCCGCATGAAGATCGAGCCTGTTTGGCTGTTGAGATGATAATAGACAGTGCGGGGAACAAGAAGTCACATAAATTTTTTCAGGCAATCATCAGGTCATCTGCCCGCCTGACTTACAAACTGGTCCAACAGGTAATAGAAGGCAGCCTTGATGAGGCTGATTGTAAAGTCACACTAGGCACACTTCATCATTTAATTAGCGCGTTTCGTGCACTTCAGCAATCGCGAAGCCGGCGCGGTACATTGAACTTGAATCTTAGCGAAGCCCGGATTCAATTTGATGAGACAGACCAACCGGTCAGCGTTACCGAGCATCATCAAGAGGAAGCACATCAACTTATCGAGGAATTCATGATTGCCGCCAATACATGTGCTGCTGAAACACTGGAACAGGCCGGTGAAAGCTGTGTCTACCGAATACATGATCAGCCCGACCCAGAAAAAATAGCCAGCTTACACGAACTGACAGATGCGCTTTCTTTGCCTCTTGCCAAGGGCCAGGTCATGACCCCGCAGAGATTTAACGAACTCCTGATGAAAGTAAAAGACACAGATTCTGAAACAGCTGTGAATGAGGCTGTTCTACGCTGTCAGTCACGAGCTGTTTATTCACCGGATAATATCGGCCACTATGGGTTGGGACTTACACGTTATGCTCACTTTACCTCTCCTATCCGCCGCTATGCCGATCTTATGGTTCATCGTGGCTTGATAAAGATTATGGCTGGCAAAAAAGACAGCAGGTTGTCAGCAAGCAAGGAAAATTTAAATGAAATTTGCGCAGCCATCAGCCAGACAGAACAAATTGCTGCAAAAGCTGAGCGGCGCACAACCGCACGACTAGCTGCACAGATACTCAACCACAGGCCAATCACAGAGTTTGAAGTGATTATAACGGGTCTGATGAAGTCCGGTTTATTTGTTAAGCTTGATGATGGAGCCAGTGAAGGGTTTGTGCCAAGACGCACCTTGCCAGATGATTTTTATGAAATCGTCGCCGGCGGTATGATGCTGCTTGGACGCCATCATGGCTGGTTATTTAAACTTGGTGATAAATTACTATGCCGCCTTGATAATATTGCCCCTGTCAGCGGCGACATCAGCCTTAGTTGGATATCAGGTGGCTTTCAGCAGGCAGAGACAGCACAGATCCTTCAGGAAAAATATAAAAGACGGTCTAAAGGACGACACAAATCAGCAGGACGGCGCAGACGCTAAGCTGCCAGTCATCCCTCATTTTGCAGCGCTTTTTGTCCTAGACAACTTGACTTTGGCACAATTCTAAAGCATACACCAACGACATTCAGTTTACTGGTTCTTTATGGAGTGGATGATGGCTAAGCCAGCAACATTACAAATTAAGCTCGTCAGCACCGCTGATACAGGATTTTACTATGTCACTAAGAAAAACCCGCGGACAAAGCCAGAGAAATTAGAACTGAAAAAATATGACCCTAAGGCACGCAAACACGTATTATTCAGAGAAGCTAAAATAAAATAAGGATTTGAAAGGGCGGTAGCCCGTGAAATGTAGTATCCGGCTTAGCCCAAGTGAAAACAGCATCGGGTTCATTGCTGATTATGGCGATTTTGTTAACAGCTCCTCATTCAAGCCTGCTGATACCTATTTGGAGCTTCTTGTTCAGCTAGGAACTGCGCTGAAACATTGTTTAGATAAATATGATATTAAGTTACCAATTGGTGTTTCAGTAAAGGGTCACGAAACAACGTCGACAGGGATAATTACAAGTATCCATCACCCCTTGATTGCTCAGAGGAATCTGCGCCGTGACTTGCAAGCGGTCCTGAATCACACCGTTCTTGTGGCCTCAGATGGCCAATGCTTGGCTGTGGCAGCCAGATCTATACTTCAGCTTGACAATAAGACTGACTATTTTTTGCGCTTTCTTTAGACCAGTCTGTTTGTGGCGGAATCATTGTCTCTGACAAACTTCTCTCCGGGCCGCACGGTCTTGCTAGAGACTAGGGACATTTGTCCCTTCCCTGGCCGGTAGATTATGAATTGGAAGGACGTATATGTGTTTGCGGGCGAACAGGCTGTCTTGAGCATTTTGTCAGTCTTGAGGGCCTGAGCCATAATTATGAGTTGCTGACTGGAAACACGTTGACTGCAGAAAACATTATAAAGCGCGCTGAAGCCGGCAACATTGTTGCTGAATCAGCGATGCAAGTGATCGAGGATAGAATTTCACGCGGGCTGGCAATGGTAATCGGTTTACTTGACCCGGACATAATTCTTATCGGTGGCATGCTGGCTAAAAGTGAGAGGCTGTTCACGAATATCCCGCGTAAATGGCCAGGCTATATTCGCACCTCGGTCAGTAGTGATATTCTCGTTCTCATACCTACTTCAAAGCCGTGCCCTGATCATCTGTATCTTCATTGCGCCGCACATCTGTGCGATCACTGCAAATAATCATCTGAATCTATGAGCAATTTGGCTGCGGCAGAGGTTGGGCGTCAACCAGCTCAGCATCGATTGAAAATGTGCCATAATCCACCTCATAATAAGCTACCACACCATTTGGAAGCATATGGAAGGTAATTTCGTATTCAGGAACTGCTTCAGAGCTGTTTGGGTCAAAATAGGCGATTTGGATAGGATAGTATTCCTGCGCTGCTAATTGCCCCAATCTATCTTCATTCTTGACTGCCTGACGCGCACCAATAACAGAGCTGGTTCTTTTCAAAGCGCGGTCAGGTTCAGCCCCAAAAAAGATATGGGCTGAAAACAACTTTCCACCCTTTTCAGCTTTGTCCAGTAACTCGCGTGTGTGGGCAACCGGAAAAAAGACTTTAGCAGGTAATGGCATGGCCATGTCTGGCTGCATAGAGAAAAACGCCTCAGCGCGTTCTGCTACCGGTGGCAGGTTTGCATAACCATTAAATTTCTTCTCATCGTCAAATGTTGACCCCTCATGCACTTCAAACGAATAAAGCTGTCCTGCAAGCTCCTCCCATGAAGAGAAATGAGAGGCCATGATAGCTTTTTCACCAGACTGATAGTCAAACTCAAGGACATAGTTTTCAGATGATTTCCAGCCGTCACAATCTCTGTGGATAGTAAAACTGGTCTTACCTTTAATGCCGGCCATTTGTGAATCTTGGGCAACAGACAATAGGCTCATATTGTAGGTCGCTTCATGCGCTGCAAGCTCTACAGCATCAGCTGCCAACGGAAGACCAGAAAAAACAAGCAAGACAAAGCCACTTAATACTGCCCTCAATTTATTCTTGGTAACCAACCTCACCATCATTCAAAGCTCCTCACACAACATTCCTGAGCCAAACAACACCTTTTACCTTGATACACATATATCACTTATGGAAAAGAACAAGCAAATGAATGAAAATTCAACCTTCGATGCCAGTTGTTCACCATATCGCAAAAAATAGCCCCTTGATCACAACGTGTTACGCTTTACTGTTGACATCTAAAAACACTACACTCTGCACTATGAATTCTGAACCCCAGCTCATTGAGACAACCGCAGAACTTAACTTGGCTCTTTCAAATTTGTCGGATGCCGAATTCGTGGCAGTCGACACAGAATTCATGCGTGAGAACACCTACTATCCGAAATTATGCCTAGTCCAGCTCAGTGCGGCGGGAACGACATTATGTGTTGACCCACTTGTGCCAAATATTGATATGTCCGCGCTTTACAATTTGATGCAGAATCCCAGAATTATAAAAGTCTTTCATGCCGGGCGTCAGGATTTGGAGATCTTCGTCCATCTGACAGGACAAGTCCCTTTTCCTATCTATGATACACAGATTGCAGCAATGGTCTGTGGTTTCGGGGATCAAGTTGGCTATGACAGGCTAGTACAGCATTACACAGGACGAACAATTGATAAGTCATCACGATTTACCAATTGGATGGAACGGCCACTGACTGACAGACAACTAAGATATGCAGCAGATGATGTTATCTACCTTGTAGAAATTTATCCACGGATGCTGGCCCATCTGAAAGAAACCAACCGGACAGATTGGGTGGAGAGTGAACTTGCATCTCTATCGGCGCTATCTTTATATCTGCCAGCTCCAGAAACAATTTGGAAGCGGCTTAAATTCAGGGGGGGGGAAACCCTCGATGGTGAACAGGTTAGCCAAGCTTGCCCAGTGGCGGGAGTTAGAAGCACAGAAACGTGATGTGCCTCGCAACCGTCTGTTACGTGATGACACATTGATTGACCTCGCCGGTTCGAACCCAAAGACTGCGGCTGAATTCAGGAAAATCAGAGGTTTCCCTGGGGGAGAAACGGGTAAACTGGTGAACCCTGTGCTTCATATTCTGCAGCAAGCAGCGCAAATACCAAAACTTGACTATCCACAGTTTGAGTACCAGGAAAAACGAGAAAAGGCGCCTCAAGCTCTTATTGACCTGCTGAAAGTTCTGCTCAAACATGTAACCGAAGAATTTGAAGTTGCCCCTCGTCTGATCGCTAGTTCAGACGACCTTGAAAAGTTGGCGCTGAATGACAATGCCGACATTCCTGCCTTATCTGGATGGCGATATGAGATTTTTGGCCAAGTCGCCCTTGAACTGAAAAAAGGACGTCTCGCCCTTTCTGTAACAAACGGAAAAACAAAACTCCTGCCGGTCTCGCCTTAAGAAATTATAGCGTTACCCGTTAGAATTAAAGCTACCCCCATCCACAAGAATATTCTGGCCAACAAGATATCCTGAATGGGCAGAGCAGATAAAAGCACAGGCAAAACCAAATTCATCAATGTGACCCAGGCGACCAGACGGATTACGAGCTTCTAATTCTGCACGCACATCTTCGCGTGATTTATTTTGTTGGCGAGCTGTGTTATCAATTAAGCCTTCAATTCGGTCAGTGTTGAACTGGCCTGGCAGCAGACCGTTGATAGTGACATTATGCATTGCCACCTGCCGTGCGATCCCGCCCACGAAACCTGTAAGCCCGGATCGTGCACCATTGGACAGCCCCAATTGCGGGATTGGCGATTTCACTGAACCAGATGTGATGTTCACTATCCGCCCAAACTGTTGGTCAATCATCGGATCAATCACTGCTTTTATCAGTTCAATGGCAGTCAGCATATTGGCATCAAGCGCTTTAATCCAATCATCACGTGTCCAGTCTCTAAAATTACCGGGTGGCGGGCCACCTGCGTTATTGACAAGAATATCAACATTACCAGCAGCTGCCAAAACAGCTTCCCGCCCCTGCGCTGACGTAATGTCACACGCAACTGTCTTTACCGTTACACCTGTTTCTGATCGAATATCAGCAGCCACCTTTTCCAGTAATTCTCCACCACGGGCACACATGACCAGATTTACACCTGTCTTTGCCAATGCCTGCGCACAACCCAGTCCAAGCCCCTTTGATGACGCACACACAATCGCGTTTTTTCCTGTCAGTCCAAAATCAAGCATTAGCGCGTTTCCTTTTCATTTTTTTGTTTATTTGATTTATATCAATTTTACCTTAAAGTTGTCGAGAACCTGGCGAGCGATTGACAGATTGACAGGAACTTTTCGTGACAGAGCTAATGCGTCTATTTCTGCAGACAATTGCTGAGCTGCTGAAAAGCTCCTTTCCATCCGTTTCACAATATAGTTTAAAACCTGTTCTGATACTGTGCATTGCCGATCTGTGAAGTGTTTTGCCAGCACTGCTTTTAAAAGCCCATCATCGGGGAGGTCAATTTCCTGTGCCGCTACTGAACGCAAACGTGACCTCAGATCAGATAAAGGTGTCTTATATTGAGCAACCGGATAGGGGCTGATGATTAAAAGCGTTCCTGAGACAGAACTGATATAATTCAGCAAATGAAACACCGCCGTGTCATCATAATGGCCAGATACTCCAAAATCATCCAGCGCTACATGTTGCGTTTCCAAAAACTGCTCTTGGTCAAAGTGAGATAAATTATTTAAGGCTACAGCCTCACTCCGGCCCGCCCACAGATAAGACAGATGCGTCTTTCCGCTTCCTGATGGTCCATAGAGATTCAAGCCCTTAAAAGGCAACGGCCAATCCGGCCATCGCTCTAGCCAGCCTAACGCCTTTTCATTTGCGCTGCCTATCACAAAACTGTCTTTGTCATAAGTGGGTGGCAGTAGCAATGTCAAAGGCAATTGAGTTGTCATTTCATGCAGACAGTCATCTAGTCAGCTTTTGTCAAGCTTTAAATGATAAACTGCCCCAGCAACCTCAAGCCTGTATCCAATTGAACGCACCGCCATCTGCAAGGCTTCGACCGAACCAGATAAGCTGAGCTTCAGAAGACCAGAGCTCGATGTCAGTTTCACAACAGAAAGAGATTGGATAATGGGTAATTCGGATAACAACGTGCGTAACCGGTACCAACTCTGCAGATTACTTACAGGCAACTCAACATGAATATCTCCCCGGTCTTCAAGCGTGTAAAGGTTTTTCTGCTGCCAGACACCCGATAATGTGGTAAGAAAGTCCTCTCGAAAATAACTGAAAGCTTCTGGCATATTTATGCGCCCGTTCATATCTGTTTCAACTGCACTTATCTCTGATAAAAACTGTCCATCCACATCAAACAGGTCTGCTTTCATAATTAGCTTTGGCAGGTCACCTGTATATTCCAGACCAGCAAATAGAACCGCAATTTGCTGCGCACCTGCTGCTGCTGCAGATAAGGCCAATATACTGGAATCATAATTGCGGATGCGTTCAGGAGGCAAACGACGTTCGAGCGCCAGGTCAGGCGTGAGAATGGTAAACCTTAACAGCTGGTCATCCTGAGCATCCATTTGCCGCCAGACATCCAACCAGGCGACATTTCGGGTCCATACCCTTATGCCTGAAGGGTCCTGCCACACGGGCAGAAGCAAAACTGGCGAGCTGAATAATTCTGACCAGAGCAGATCTGATTTTATGAACTGATCTCTTAACCTTACGGGATCAAAGCAAATATCAATCTCGGCAATGTAACGCTGAGCCAAGGCTGTTTCTGATTCAATATGTATGAAATCAATAAAATCTGCAAAGGCCAGTTCATCAAGCTGATCTGCAGCCGGTTGAGCAGGAAGCAGAAGACGTCTTTTAATTATGCCAAACGCATCTGCTGTTGCCTGACTAAGGGCCTTCTTGCGTGCCAGAGTTCCATCTACTGCTGTTGTGTCTAACTGAAGCCCATTCACCGCAAATGCAGGGCTTGTGCAGGTTTCTGCCTGCACAAGTGATGTGGATAAAGCTAAACAGATAGCCAAAAATATGCTATTAGAGCGCATGTTTGGAATCACCCCTGTTATTCCTTGTTCCACATTAACGTAGATTTGCCATTTAGACTACTGAACTTAAAAGGAAATTAAAAGGATATGGCCAAAAAAGAAACTCAGTCTGTCCCTTTAACTTATCGGGACGCCGGGGTCGACATTGACTCTGGAGATGCGCTGATAGATGCCATTAAACCTGCTGCGCGCCGTACAAACAGAACTGGGGCAAACCCTGAATTAGGTGGCTTTGGCGGCTTGTTTGATTTGAAGGCGGCGGGATACCGCGATCCCATTCTTGTTGCTGCAACAGACGGTGTTGGCACCAAATTGGAATTAGCACAATCCATGAGCCAGCACAGGGATTTAGGAATTGATCTTGTTGCGATGTGCGCAAATGATATTCTTGCGCAAGGTGCCCTCCCCCTGTTTTTCCTTGATTATTTTGCAACTGGTAAGCTGGACACCACAACTGCAACCAGCATTATAAAGGGTGTTGCAGATGGCTGTATTGAAGCGGGTTGCGCCCTCATAGGCGGCGAAACTGCAGAAATGCCGGGCGTCTATCCACCGGGTGGGTATGATCTTGCAGGCTTTTGTGTGGGTGCTGCAGAAAGAGGACAGTTACTGTCAGCAAACAATGTTAAAGACGGTGATTTAGTTCTCGCCTTACCCTCATCTGGGATTCATGCCAACGGCTTTTCTCTTGTGCGTAAAGTTATTTCCAGCCTGCGGTTGAATTTGTCTGAAGCGGCGCCTTTCGCGAGCCATATGCCGCTTGGAACAGCCTTGCTAGCGCCAACACGCATTTATGCAGACGCTGTGAAAGCTGCTCTATCAGCGGGTACTGTTACCTCAATCAGTCATATCACTGGAGGAGGGTTGATCGAAAATCCTCCACGGGTATTCGGTGATGATCTAGCACTTCACCTTGAGCTGAATGCGCGCCCGTTGCCACCTGTTTTTTACTGGCTGAAGCAGGCAGCACAGATGGAGAATTATGAACTTGCCCGAACATTTAATTGCGGGATTGGCATGTTAATCTCAGTGCGGCCAGAAGATGCTGATAACATATTACAAAAAATTCTTCAGACAGGTGAGGATTGCTGGATTGCCGGCAACATAGTCAAGCGTCAAAATGATGCTGTTATTTTACACCATGTTGACAGCGCATGGGCATGAACCTTTTCCTGCAAAATGAGGCTGAACCATGCGAATTGCTATTCTGATTTCGGGCAGAGGCAGCAATATGGCTGCGCTGTCAAATAAAGAAGAAGGGTTTGAAATTTGCCTTGTTGCCTCTGACCGGCCAGCAGAAGGACTTGAATTCGCTGCCACTGCAGGCCATAAAACCGTTCTTGTTGACCGCGATATCTATCAGTCCAAGCAAGAGCACGAAGCAACACTGGTCGAACAGCTAGTGCGCCAAAAACCGGATTTAATTGTATTAGCAGGATATATGTCTGTGCTGTCCGAAACCTTCATTAAAACATTTGATGCCCGTATTATCAATATCCATCCCTCATTATTGCCAGATTACAAAGGTTTGAATACACATGCGCGAGTTCTTGCTGATAGACGCAGTGAACATGGTGTGTCTGTGCATATGGTCACCGCTGCGATTGATGACGGCCCCTTAATCGCACAGGCTAAGCTGGCTGTAAAGACCGACGATACTGAACAGACCTTATCTGACAGAGTGCTGAAGTGCGAACACCAGCTCTATCCTGCTGTGATTTCAGCTATCAGCGAAGGCGCACTGAATTTCCACACGCAAACTGTAATTTGGAATGATACGTCCCGCTTGGGCGCAGTCTCTGCGGGGACAATCACCTTTCCAAACCTAAACTGACCACCAAAACAGCAAAAAACTGTCTTGTTCTATCTTGATTTCAACATTAGACAAAGGCATAAAAGGAGGCAGAATTTCAAACATCTGACCGGGAGCACTAAATATGAATACAGATAAGTTTGACAAACATGCAAAAAACAATCTCGCTTTTTATGAAGGCTTTTTGAACATTTCAAAATATGTTGTCGCGCTTATCATTATTACACTTGCCCTTATGGCATATTTCCTTGTTTGAAAAAAAGTCAAAGAAAAGGCGTGGCTGCAAAGCCACACTTTTTAAATTCTTATAATTTGATGAGCAGAATGTCAGCCGACAATGTCGTTCTCCGAGAAGAAGTGAGCAATTTCAATTGCTGCGTTATCATCGCTATCAGAACCATGTACAGAATTTGCTTCAATAGACTCTGCAAATAATTTGCGGATTGTACCCTCAGCCGCATCAGCTGGGTTGGTAGCCCCCATGATTTTCCGGTACGCCGTTACAGCTGTCTCGCCTTCAAGCACTTGCACCACAACCGGACCTGAGGTCATGAAGTTTACAAGGTCATTGTAGAATGGCCGCTCAGCATGAACAGCATAAAACGCCTCAGCTTGTTCACGGGTCATGTGGATGCGTCTCTGGGCGACAATTCTGAGGCCAGACTCTTCAATTTTGGAATTGATCGCCCCTGTCAAATTACGACGCGTAGCATCTGGTTTTATAATAGAAAAAGTGCGTGAAGCCGCCATAATAAAATCCTTTTTTTAAAGAAAACGAGTCCGCTACATCCGTGTACGCTTATAGAGAACGCTTATAGCAAACCTAGGCGGGATGACAAGAGCTATTATTACTACACTTCAATAGAAAGCGGCTATTTCCGTAACCTATTTTTTCTGGCTCCAGCGACCCTGTTCATCCTGCACAAAATACCGACAAGTTACATCTTCCGTTCCAGACCAGCGTTTCCAGTTGTCACGTGCAACAGAAACAGCCACCTCACTTGTGCCATCAAACAAGTTAAACACCCGATCAAATGTTTGAATTTCAGGTGGCTCAAGCCCCGCTGTAAGAGCCAGAAAACGGGCGCCAATCTGGTTGACAGCGGCATTACTTGTCAGCCATATCTGTGCATGTTCATGACCTTCACTCTCATCTGCTGCATGTGCCAGAAAGCTGTCTGGCCTGAATGTCCAAAGTCTTTCACTGATAGCCACATGGCTGTCTTTCCGCGCAAGTATGAGGAGCTTGTGACCGGACGCCACTGTTTTATGTGCCAGCATAGCCAACGGTGTTGCCAAATCAGCGTTCCGCAAATGATAAAAGTCAATCCGCAGCAAAGCTGGTTCAGCATGCACGGATAACTGACTAGTATCCTTCCCCTCATTCATCTAATTCATATCCACCCAGTCATCAATCATCTGATTCAACAGCCTGACACCAAACCCGGTTCCCCCTTTGGGAACTGTTGGTTTTGCTTTTTCTGACCAGGCTTTGCCAGCAATGTCCAGATGCACCCAAGGTGTGTTATTTTTGATAAACCGATGCAGAAAACAGGCCGCAGTAATCGCACCACCATAGGGGCCGCCAATATTTTTCATATCTGCGATA
>CABYOG010000025.1 GCA_902520575.1 uncultured SAR116 cluster alpha proteobacterium | reverse complement strand
GAGGATGTAGGTATTGTTCATGAGTCAAAAAATATTGGAAATGTTCCAGTAAAAGCTCTTGTAGTTGCAATGGGTATTGAGGGACAAAAAATAATGACCCCAGTTGAATAACTAGAATTGTAAATCATAAATGGGTCTAGAGCACATCTAAAAAAGGTGAAACTTTGGTAAGCAAGAGCGCACCAAATGCCCATTTTGAACAGGTTTTTTTACACTGGCGTTGGTAGTATGATTGCAGATAAAGGATGCAATGAGGTCATTTGTTTGAGTTATCAACAAATTTGAAATGGAGGTAACAGATGGAAATGTTTTTAGTAGCGAAATTCACTTGTAGTTATGATAAATGGAAATCTGTATATGATGGCGATTTGGAATTGAGAAAAACATTCATGAAAGATGATTTGGTTGGAAAAGTGGATGAGCATACAGCAATGATAAAAGCGACCATCACTGACCCCGAAAAAATGGAAAAAACAATGGCTGAGCGGATGCCGCAAATTGCCCCTGAGCTTGGGTTAACACATGACATGTACACACTTACAAAAATAGAGAGTGATTGAGGCAGGAAAAATTAATAAACGTCAAATCATGCCGTTGCCGGCAGAGAACAAACGGCTTGCGGTAAGGTGGCAAGATGACACGCTTCCTCTCTTAAGCAAGAATCATGCCCTGCTGGTTTTCCAGTAGGGCTTTTTTCTTCCAATATCAAAGAATTCACACAACAGTCTCTTGCTCAAGGCAGCCCGTTCTGAGAGTGATTAAATCATTTGCTCAGATTGCGACAAAGCTCTTCAATTGAGGTGTCTTCTTTATCTGAAATATTTTTCATTTTGGCGTAAGTTGTTAGAAACCCATCTTCAATTTTTTTGGCTTTTATAGAGTGGAAAAGTTTTTTTCAACCCTCTTCAAATATGCTTTCTATTTTTAAGGGAGTTGTATCTTTGTCCAGAATGATTTTGGTTTCTAACAATTCATCATCAAATGTGTAAAAACTGATCCAAACGTCATCATTGCGAGGGCTTCTGTAAATTTCCAACTTCATAAAAGGTGTAAAAAATGTAATTATTTGTGGATCGATTTTGACCAATAAAACCCCTCCCATAATATAGGGAAAGGGTCTTCATACCATTGTTCTTATTACTTTTTATAATGGCAGGAGTAGAGGGGCTCGACCCCCAGCTCCCGGTTTTGGAGACCGTTATTTAAGGGTAATGTAGCCTAAATTGGTAGCATTTGCGCTAAATACTGCCCATCGTTTACCACCTATTCCCATGCAGTTTTGTATGCAGAATGTATGCACTAGCTGTAACGTCCCATCATGCTTTTTTGCATCGCGCTGCAAAGTTAGCTTTGTTCCCTTGCAGCCAAATTCCAGCGCCTGCAGGGCTTATTGCAAGCGATTGGTTTCCCTCGATGTGCCCACAAAAACTGAAAATTCCAAAAAGTGGACAGAGTGCACAGTTCCCTTTTTGAAAGAATATTTTTTTATCCGTGGGAAAAGCCTCTTAAATTCTTCGACACGCCACTATTTTTAAAATACTGATTTTTGATCACTTGAATACTCATCAGCTAAATGCACATTTAGTAAAACTATTGAAAATCCGTCTAGCAGCGGTTTAATGAATCTTATTTTACAATAATTCAGGCATTGATTTAGTTGACTTAGAATTTATTTGAAAGCGGGGCGGTAACACATAATGTGCGGCATTGTTGGATTGTTTATAAAAGATCCGAGCTTGCGAAGCAGTCTTGGAACCTTATTAACCGAAATGCTGGTTACCATGTCTGAGCGTGGTCCTGACAGCTCTGGCGTAGCGATTTACAGCAATGGCAATGATAAATTTAAAAAAATTACGTTGCGCTCAAACTCTCCTGAAAGCGGCTTTGAAGATCTTGTAAACAGAATTAATCAAAAACTCGATACAACCGTAAAACTGAATTTGAATGATACCCACGCTGTCTTGATGGTGCCATCCGGAGATATGCACAATGTGTTAAATCTTCTGAAAACGATTGCACCCTCGTTCAGCATAATGAGTTTGGGAAACAGCATAGAAATTTATAAGGAAACCGGATTGCCTGCAGAAGTGGCTAATCGATTTTCACTTCAGACGAAAGAAGGAACACATGGCATTGGTCATACTCGAATGGCTACTGAATCCGCTGTAAATACGATGGGCGCCCATCCCTACTCTACAGGTCTTGACCAGTGCTTGGTTCATAACGGCTCTCTTTCAAATCACAATAATTTACGACGAGAACTCACACGGAACGGTGTTTCTCTCAACACAGATAATGACAGTGAGGTTGCTGCGGCATACTTAACCCATCAGATGAAGTTGGGCGCCGGTCTCGAAATTGCTTTGAACAACGCTCTGAAAGACTTGGACGGATTTTATACTTTCGTTGTTGGAACAAGAGATGGATTTGCTGTTTTACGTGATCCAATTGCCTGCAAACCCGCTGTTATGGCAGAAACGGAACAATTTGTTGCATTCGGGTCAGAGTACCGAGCACTAGTCAACCTGCCGGGCATAGATAATGCTCGTGTATGGGAACCTGAGCCTGCAACAGTCTATTTCTGGAGCCACTGAATGCGCACTTTTGATCTTGAAAGCAAAGGACTACGGGCTTTAAATCAAGCCCTCCACGACCAAGCAAAGAAAGAAACTGATTTGAAGTGGGAAATTATAAACCCGCGGGGTAACCATGCAATCGCTGTCGGCGTTGACGCGCCAATTGAAATTAACATTAAAGGTTCCACCGGTTATTACTGTGCCGGTATGAATAAGAAAGCGACAGTGACTGTTTCAGGATCAACCGGTCCAGGTGTTGCTGAAAACATGATGTCAGGAACTGTTATTGTTGAAGGTGATGCCAGCCAATATGCCGGCGCCACCGGACGAGGAGGTCTTTTAATAGTCAAAGGCAACGCAGCGTCTCGCTGTGGTATCTCAATGAAGGGTATTAATATTGTTGTTCACGGCAACGTTGGTCACATGTCAGCTTTCATGGCCCAAGCAGGTACGCTAGTTGTGCTGGGTAATGCTGGGGAAGCGTTAGGTGACTCGCTTTATGAGGCAACACTTTTTGTAAGAGGAAGTGTGAGAAGCCTTGGTGCTGACTGTGTCAAAAAAGAAATGCGGCCGGATGACTTAGTAAAACTACGAACGTTGTTAAAGGAGTCCGGGGCAAACGCTGAACCAGAAGAATTTACTCGATACGGCTCAGCACGTAAGCTCTACCACTTTGATATTGATAACAGGAATGCTTACTGAGGGTTGAAAAATGAAAAATAAAGCATTGAGTGAAATTGCTCAAGGTCTACCGCGTAGCTCACAAACCTTTACAAGTGAAATTAACGCCGAAATTAGGCGAGCTGCAGAAACTGGTATTTATGATATTCGGGGCGGTGGAGCTAAACGTAAGCTACCGCATTTTGACGATCTTCTTTTTTTAGGCGCTTCAATGTCGCGATACCCTTTGGAAGGTTATCGTGAAAAATGTGAAACCAACGTTACATTAGGAACTAGGTTTTCTAAAAGCCCTGTAGAAATTGATATTCCGATTACCATAGCAGGTATGAGTTTTGGTGCTTTGTCCGGGCCAGCTAAGGAAGCACTTGGCCGGGGAGCTACTCAAGCAGGAACTTCAACAACCACAGGTGATGGAGGGATGACTGAGGAAGAAAGAGGTCATTCAGAAAAACTTGTTTATCAATATCTACCCTCCCGTTACGGCATGAATCCTGACGACCTTCGACGCTGCGATGCCATCGAAATAGTTATAGGTCAAGGTGCTAAGCCTGGAGGCGGCGGCATGCTCTTGGGTGAAAAAATTGATGAACGAGTAGCAAAAATGCGCGACCTTCCCGCTGGGATCGATCAGAGGTCTGCTTGCCGACATCCTGACTGGACGGGGCCTGATGATCTCGAAATCAAGATCCTTGAGCTGCGAGAAATTACGAATTGGGAAAAACCTATTTATGTGAAAATTGGCGGAGCTCGTCCTTATTATGATACCACCTTAGCGGTTAAGGCGGGTGCAGATGTTGTTGTTCTGGATGGGATGCAGGGTGGGACTGCAGCTACCCAGAACGTCTTTATTGAGCATGTTGGGCAGCCCACATTGGCCTGCATTCGGCCCGCAGTTCAAGCCCTAGAGGAACTCAATTTGCACCGCAAAGTCCAGCTTATTATTTCAGGTGGTATTCGAAACGGAGCTGATGTTGCTAAAGCATTGGCTCTGGGAGCAGACGCTGCATCCATAGGATCTTCAGCATTAATAGCGCTTGGTGATAATGACCCTAAATGGGAACAAGACTATCGTGCGATCGGAACCACTGCAGGTGCTTACGATGCTTGGCATAAGGGTAACGATCCAGCAGGAATAACAACACAAGACCCAGAATTAATGAAGCGGCTCAACCCAATAGAAGGTGGTCGAAGATTAAAAAATTATTTGCAAGTCATGACAATGGAAGCCCAAGCAATTGCTCGCGCTTGTGGGAAAAATCATGTGTTGCATCTCGAGCCAGAAGACCTATGCGCAATCTCAATAGAGGCTGCAGCAATGGCCAGAGTTCCATTAGCTGGCACGAGTTGGGTGCCTGGAATAAATCATTATTAAAATCAGAGTACTAGAGACGCTTATCTCTTTTGAACTATATCTTATAAAATTTGAAAGCACATACAAGTTAGGAGCGGTGAAATGACTATGGATTTAGTTGGATATGCCAAAGACAAGGGGATAAAATATTTCATGATTTCATTCACCGATCTATTTGGATATCAGCGAGCCAAGGTTGTACCTGCTCAAGCTATATCTGATATGCAGAAAGAAGGAGCTGGTTTTGCAGGTTTTGCAGCTTGGTTGGATTTAACACCAGCGCACCCAGACATGTTGGCTATCCCAGACCCTGATTCTATTGTGCAACTTCCTTGGAAACCGGAAATTGCCTGGGTTGCGAGCGACTGTATCATGGAAGGAAACCTAGTCGAACAGGCACCGCGCAATGTGCTTAAAAAGCAAGTTGCCAAGGCTGCTCAGGACAACATGAGAATCAAAACTGGGGTTGAGGCAGAGTTTTTTCTGCTCACCTCTGATGGAGAACAAATTGCTGATCAATACGATATTGCCGATAAACCCTGTTATGACCAGCAAGCGGTAATGCGTAGATATGATATGATCGCAGAACTTTGTGATTACATGCTGGAGTTGGGCTGGGGCCCCTATCAGAATGACCATGAAGATGCAAATGGTCAATTCGAAATGAATTGGGAATTTGACGACGCGCTCAAAACTGCTGATAGGCACAGCTTTTTTAAATTTATGACAAAATCAGTGGCTGAAAAGTATGGTTTTCGCGCAACTTTTATGCCTAAGCCTATTGAAGGGCTAACCGGTAACGGTTGTCACACTCACATCTCAGTTTGGGACACAGCGGGCAATAAAAATATTTTTGCAGACGAAAATATGGATTTTGGCCTTTCAAAAACAGGAAAAAATTTTCTCGGTGGAATTGTAAATCACGCACCATCAATGGTGGCAATTACCAACCCGACTATAAACAGCTACAAACGAATCAATGCACCCCAGACGCTTTCCGGGGCAACATGGGCCCCAAATACTGTAACTTGGACTGGTAATAACCGAACTCACATGGTGCGTGTGCCTGGTCCTGGCAGATTTGAATTTAGGCTTCCAGATGGAGCAGCTAATCCCTACTTACTACAGGCCGTTATCATTGCAGCAGGAATAAATGGAATTCAAACGGAAGCTGACCCAGGGCAGCATTCTGATATTGACATGTATTCCTCTAGCAGCAAGCTTGGCAATGACAAAAAACTACCCCTTAACTTGCTTGATGCTTTGCGCGGTTTTGACGCTGACGAGACATTAAAATCTGCACTAGGGCATGAATTTTCTTCTGCTTTCTTCAAATTGAAAATGTCTGAGTGGAATTCTTATGTTTCACATTTCTCATCTTGGGAGAAAGCGAATGCACTCGACCTTTAGATTTAAGTCGAATCTGAAATCCAATTGTTCAGCATTTCACGATAATCTTGAGCGAACTTTTGGTATTTAGGACATATACAAACCATCTTTATTCCAGTCCTTTTTATTTAACTGGGCCCTTTCTGACCATCTTTTAGAGAAGAGAAATCGTTTCATTTAAACCTTCAAATGTAAAAAAGTGTGGTGTTTTCCTTCTATGGGAAGACACGCAGCTTAGGCACAATGAGATTAAATTAGCATTTGGTCTTCTTTTAATTAATGCCGTTACGCGCTTCTTGTATTTTGATTAGGTTTCAGCCTCAAAAGTGCAAAGATGCCGATAAACCATCGCTTAAAAATCACGCGTAAAGTTATAACTAATATCACCATAGCAGTAGGGGCTAGTGCTATTCTGTCTGCAGCCAATCGCAGTCGATTATGTGTGGTTAATCCCTCATTCCGACGCGAATTGGGTTGCCCATTCGATAAATGGGGAAAGTAAATTTCCATATTGCCAGTCTCCAACCCAAATCTTACAAGCTTGAATTTAAATTTCAAATACTTTTTCGATGGCTCTTTCCAACTCTTTGACATGAGGAATAAGGGCCGGGCATATTAAACTCCTATGTTATTCTGGACATCGACAAACCCTCATGCATAATTTTAGTATTTTCAATTTGGCTGGAACAATTGATGTCTGCGGAAGAAATTGAACGCAAAGTAGCGGTAATTTTTGCAACTGATGTGGTCAGTTACAGCAAACATGTAGAGATTGACGAGAGTAATACTCTTAAAAATCTGCGTTCCTGCGAAAAGATACTTTTGAAATTATTCGCTAAGCATAAAGGTCGCTTATTTAATACTGGTGGCGACTCTTTTTTGGCAGAGTTCCCCAGTGCTGTATCGGCAGTTGAGTGCGCGGTAGAATTCCAGCAGTCGATCACAAAGCGAAATTCCCTATCAGATACATCAGTGAAACTAGAGTTCCGCATAGGAATAAATTCCGGTGATGTAGTCATAGAAAAAGGTAATTTAATGGGTGATGGAGTGAATATAGCCGCGAGGCTCGAAGCTCTCGCCCAAACTAGCGGCATAAGCATTTCCAAAGTCATTTATGACTTTGTAAAGGGAAAGACTAAATATGAATTTCACGACCTTGGCATTCAAAAGATAAAGCAAAATGAATTTCATGCTTTTGATATTCTTCTAGACCCGAAGCACAGAAGAAAAATCAAGTCGAGTAATAGGTTGAGGTTTTCTATGGCGGGGGGTGTATCTGTTTTTTTAATTATTGGGCTAGCATCATTTTTTTTCTTCTCAAAACAAACAGAGGATGAAGCTGAAATAGCTTTGTCCTCGAAGCCGCTAGTTTTTATCTCTAGGGTTGAGGGGGCAAATTTTAAAAGCGAAGAAAAACAATTTTTGGAAGGACTAACAGAGGCTATTACTTCTCAATTATCAAAATCAGGTTCAATTAGAATCGTTCCAAGAAAAACGGCAACTCGCCTTGAGGAACTAAAAATTGAAAATGAAAAATTAGCTAGTTTGAATGGCGTAAAATTTTTAGTTTCACCGTCCATGCAAATTTTCGGATCTGTAGCAAGGATAAACATTGAGATATCCGATCTTGAAAAGAAACAGGTTGTTGTTTCCGCTATCAAAGATTTCGAGCTCACCAATAAATTCAGTTTTCAAGATCAGGTAGGAGAGCATATCCTAAGTGAATTTCTTGTGAATGTTTTAAATCAAAAAGGGCTCTATGAAAGCTACTTTAGTTGGCGAAAAACCCCTATTACTCCTCGGCAGCTAGTTCAATATGCGAATTTTAGGTCCGAAATGGCGAAATGGACGGAGGAAGGTTTTGTAAATGCGAGCAGAATTCTTGTTGAAATGAAAAGGTGGCCAGGACCAAATAAACAGAAAGATTGGTTGGTTCAGGATACCTGGTTGGATTTTTTTGGAATGGCCATGAACAAACTTCCTAAAACACCGGAGAACCTTGACAAGCTTAGAAAAGAACTGGACTTGACGATAAGTATTAAACCAAGTCCTGAGAACTATGCCAGTAGAGCATTATTAAGCTTGAGTATGGGAATCACAGGATGTGAGCAAGCTTTCAATGATTTGAGGCTTGCTCATCAAAAAGCGGGCAATGCTGATAGTTATGGCTACGCAAGTGTTGTCTATGGCAGGTGCGGCAAAACTCATGAGGCAGCAACACATGCTCGAAACCAATTCGACGTTACACCAATTGATACGAATTGGCGCTCAACAACTCGCCTTGCCTTCAGATTATACGAAAATCAACAGAAAAAGGAAATGTATATTCTCCTCGAGGACGTGCTAGACGCAATAGATCTCCCAGCACCATTACTTGCATTCATTGCCTACGATAAATACAAAGTTGGCGAAGAAAAATTAGCAAAAACTTTCTTTGTTAGAGCAAAAAAGTCAGGGTTTACAAATAAAGCGTTAGACCAACTTCTTTATTTAAAAAGCTTGCGTGAAGATGTGTCAGTTGTTCTGGAAAGGCTAAACTCTGAGCTATGATCTTTACTCAATATTCCTGGGAAAAACTCTCTTGGGAGAAAAAAATGCACTCAACCTTAAAAGAATTGAAAGGCTCACACCACCGTTCAAGCTAGAGATGTAGAGTAATCCAGATCACCGCGCACAATTATTATCAGGGCTTTTTCAATAGTGATTTTATTTAATAGATACTTAGCGCAATCCGTGAGATTTATAATTTTTGCTCTTCTAATTCTGTTATTAAGCTATCTACTCTACGTTCATCCGGTGTTTTTAAGTAGCTACCTAATTTTTGATTTTAAAACGAGTCTGTTTTATTTAATCATTCCATCATTAATAATTACTTGTGTAACGTTAATTCATTTAAAGACACACTTCACTAATTCTTTAATTAGAAGTTTTATTCATAATGGCATGGGACTCGGCTTTATCGGCTTCTGGGTTTTCAACTTCGGTCTATTATTCTCAATTTTTCAGAAGGATTATAAATATGAAATTGGTTGTTCATCCGTTTTCCTTTTTTTCTTGTTGAGCCTACATAGCCTAATTCAAGGTCGGCTTATTAAATTAAAAGTTTTAAAATTTGAAAGTGCTAAGATTAATGCAACAGCAAAATTTCTATTTCTGAGTGACGTTCATCTAGGCTCAAATCCCAGAAGCCACTTGGAAAAGATTTGCACCATTATAGAAAATTTAGACTTTGATTTTTTATTAATCGGTGGCGACCTTTTCGACTCAAGTTCATTTAATTCAAAGGACCTCACCCCCCTAAAACGGATAAAATCTCCGATCTACTTCGTTACTGGTAATCATGAATATTATGTCAAAGATTATCAGATAAAATTGCAAGCACTGCCCATGCAAAATATATCAATGTTGGATAATGAAAATATAATTTTAGGTGGAATAAATTTAATCGGCATTAGTGATAATCAGTCGCCTGAGCGCCAATTTCTATTAGCGCAAAGTATGATTAAAAAAAATTTATTCAACTTATTGTTAGTTCACAAACCATCTATCTGGGAGAGAGCGCGAGAATTTACAGACCTTATGTTATCAGGCCATACTCATAATGGACAAATATTTCCTTTTAATTTTCTAGTCCGGATGCAATTTAAAACCGTCTACGGATTGTTCAAAGAAAAACAATCCAGATTATTTGTATCCTCAGGCAGTGGAACATGGGGGCCAAGAATGCGGATTGGAACTCAAAACGAAATTCTCAAGGTTGAAATAACCCCCAATTCTAGGAAAATTAAAATTACAAAAGAGAGTGTCAATCAATAATTTTAAAGCTCCGAGGTTACTCTGAAAACCAACTTGACGCCTAGAGTTCAAAAACTGTTCATTATGCCTTGATGACACGCTTTACGTCATATATTCCAAGGGGTGGAGCAAAAAACTTGCACAAAAGTTTGCACAAATAAAAAAATAGCCCCCGTCACGTTAACGCCGAGGGCTACTAAAACACTGATTTTGTTTTACTTTATAATGGCAGGAGTGGAGGGACTCGAACCCCCAGCCCCCGGTTTTGGAGACCGGTGCTCTACCAATTGAGCTACACTCCTTTAAGCTCTTTTTAATCGACGATAGATGCGACTACGCCAGCTCCAACAGTACGACCACCTTCACGAATAGCAAAGCGCAGGCCTTCATCCATCGCAATTGGCGCAATCAAGGTCACGGTCATCGCAATGTTATCACCTGGCATCACCATCTCTGTGCCATCAGGCAGTTCAACTGAACCAGTCACATCTGTAGTCCGAAAATAGAACTGTGGACGATAGTTCGAGAAAAATGGCGTATGACGGCCACCTTCTTCCTTAGTCAGCACATAAGCTTCACATTTGAACTTCGTGTGCGGTGTAATCGAACCAGGCTTAGCCAGAACCTGACCTCGCTCAACTTCCTCACGCTTCGTACCCCGCAACAAAACACCCACATTATCGCCAGCCTCACCCTGGTCAAGCAACTTGCGGAACATCTCAACGCCAGTACAGGTCGTCTTGGTAGTCTCCTTCAGACCAACAATCTCAATCTCCTCACCAACATTCACAACACCAGCCTCAATCCGACCTGTTACAACAGTGCCCCGACCTGAAATTGAAAAAACATCTTCAATCGGCATCAAGAAAGGCTGATCCTTTGGACGGTCAGGCTGCGGAATATAGCTGTCGACTTGTGCCATCAACTCTTTAATTGCATCATTGCCAATTGCGGCATCACCACCTTCAAGAGCAGCTAGAGCTGAGCCCTTTACAATCGGAATGTCATCGCCAGGGAAATCATAAGATGACAGCAACTCACGGATCTCCATCTCAACAAGTTCTAACAGCTCTTCATCATCAACCTGATCAACCTTGTTCATAAACACAGCCAGCGCTGGCACACCAACCTGACGCGCAAGAAGAATATGCTCGCGGGTCTGTGGCATTGGTCCATCTGCTGCTGAAACAACAAGAATGGCACCGTCCATCTGTGCTGCTCCTGTAATCATGTTCTTTACATAGTCAGCATGGCCAGGACAATCTACATGCGCATAGTGACGATTCTCTGTCTCATACTCAACATGGGCTGTCGAAATCGTGATCCCACGAGCACGCTCCTCTGGCGCACCGTCAATCTCATCATACGCCTTGAACTCAGCTCCACCAGCCTCAGCCATAACCTTCGTAATCGCCGCTGTAAGTGTCGTCTTACCGTGATCAACATGGCCAATAGTCCCAATGTTACAATGAGGCTTCGAACGATCAAACTTCTCCTTAGACATGGTTTTTGTCCTTCATCTCGCACATAAAGCCTGTCCCGTTTTACAGCCTCAACTGTATCTCCGGTGAGGACAGGCCGGGTTGATATGGTGGTGGGGGTAGGATTCGAACCTACGTACGCTACGCGGGCAGATTTACAGTCTGCTGCCTTTAACCACTCGGCCACCCCACCGAAACTTCAATTATTCCTAATTTTCCTTAGCTATAACGCTTGCGAAAAAAAGGCGGTTCTGCGAATTAAGAAAGGTCAGCCAAATTGTCAACAGTGAAACACCAGATGCGGCCAAAAAAACCAAAAAAAACATTGAATCAGACCAATTTCCATAGAAATCAGCCCGACAAGACTTCTCTGGCAAGTAAAACGGTGCTGACCACCTTACCAGACAATGCAGTAAAAGCCCGTTCCGGATTGCTTTTATATGGCTACCATTCCGTGATAGCTGCCCTGTCCAACGTTCAGCGTGACCCTATTCAGCTTTTTGCCACTGAAGAAGCAGCAGACAAGCTTCGTACCGTCAGCACTCGGCCCCTCCCCCCAATAACATTCTTGTCACGAACCCAATTGACGCAGATGCTAAAATCAAAACAGTCTGAGCAGACTATCCTGCCACATCAAGGTCTAATTCTGCATACAAAACCTCTAGATCAGCCTGACTTGAGCGATCTTGTTAATCTTTTGCATTCTGGAAAGCCACATAGAAGATTTCTGATCCTGGATCAGGTCACAGACCCCCGCAATATCGGCGCCATTCTGAGGTCAGCTCGTGCCTTTGGCACAGATGCGATCATCCTAACCAGCCGGCATGCCCCAGATGAAACCGGTGCTTTGGCCAAAGCTGCTGCAGGAGCGCTTGAAGATGTTCCACTTGTAAGGGTGAATAACCTGGCCCGTGCACTGGCAACCCTCAAAGAACATTTTGTTACATTAGCCGGCCTGGAGGCCACAGCCCCTACAAACATAAACCAGCTAGCTACAACCACACATCTGGGGCTCATCATGGGTTCTGAAGGCAGTGGACTGCGTCGCCTCACCCGCGAGGCCTGTGATATTATGACTTCTATCGATATGGCAGAAAGTTCTGAAAGTCTAAATGTATCTGTTGCGGCCGCGATTGCGCTTTACGCCACCCAATTCCCAGGGTGAAATCTGCTTGACATAAACAATATTTATGATCTAAATCATCGACCGAGTGCTGGTGTGGCTCAATTGGTAGAGCACCCGATTTGTAATCGGGCGGTTGGGAGTTCGAGTCTCTCCACCAGCACCATTCTTCCTTGTATCACTTCATACAACCAATTGAATTGCTTCACTTCATGTGTCTGCATGGCGATTGGTGTGAAACAAGATGAAAAACAAATATGCAGCAAATCATGTGCTATTACGTGATGGTGTGTTCTATTATGTGAGGCGTGTGCCTTTAGATTTAGCTGAACATTACAGTGTTAAGAGACTGTGTTTCAGCTTACGAACCAAATCCTATAAATCAGCTATTCATTCCTCTAAATCTGTGTCTCAAAGACTTGAGGATTATTGGCTTGGTCTGAGATTACAAAAGATAGACATACCAGCATTGGACTTAGTGAAGTCAGATGATGTGTCTGATGACAGTTGCCTTTTATCTGAAGCACGTGAGTTATACTTACGGCTGAAAGCTGGTGGTAAGGACAAGGTGTTCATAAGAACAGCTACTCGTAACACTGACTATGTGATTAGTCTCTTAGGAGATAGACCAATAGGCTCTTATTCCTCCTCAGAAGCTGCACAGTTCCGTGATTGGTGTTTAAAGCAAGGAATGACCGTAAGGACAGTGAAGCGTGTCTTTGCGTCTATAAGAGCCATCCTAAACATAGCTATTACAGAACATGGTTATGACTGTTCTAATGCCTTCTCAAAGACATTCTTCCCAGAAGAAGAAAATGTATCCAAGCGGAAACCTATACCAATTGAGGACATCAGAACCATTCAATCAAAATGTATGGAGATTGATGACGACATAAGGTGGCTGATAGCCCTTATATCTGATACTGGCATGAGGCTTGGAGAAGCCGTTGGGCTGGTTAAGGAAGACATTATCCTTGAAGATGAAGTGCCTCATGTAAGGCTCGTTCCTCATTCATGGAGGCGCTTAAAGACCAAAGGCAGCCAAAGAGACATTCCTCTTGTGGGTGCGTCTCTGTGGGCTTGCAAGAGGCTTCTAGAGGCAAATGATGATAGTATTTTTGCCTTTCCTAGATACTGTAATGAGAAGACCGCTAATGCAAACTCAGCTAGTGGCGCATTAAATAAGTGGCTTCAGGATTATGTGCCAGATGGGTGTGTCATTCATTCCTTCAGGCATTCAATGCGTGACAGGCTCAGAGCCGTTCAATGTCCTTCAGACATGATAGACCAAATAGGCGGATGGACTACTGCAGGTGTTGGGCAAGGCTATGGTGAGGGGTATGGCCTTAATGTTATTCAATCATATTTTATCCCAACAATATTGGTGCTTCACAATTCTTAATTGCTGCCTTTTAGCCGCCCACCATCTTCTCTCACCGGCTTAGAAATAGGGCTTGTATCAAAAGATTGTGGGGATGAAATTTGACAAAAGTCAGCCTTTGAACGGGCAAAAACTTCTCTCTCAACCTCATACCAAAAGGTGGGTGGGTCAAAAGTTCCGCCAGCAATGCCAATTGTATCTTTCAGCGCTTCTAAAGATATTTTCCAAGAAACGTTTGTGCCGCAATTGGCACAACGAGTTATTACTCCGGTATTGCCACCCTCAGTGTCATAAGAATAGGTGTCAAAGGGAGCATCATTGAAAGTCACTTGATTTGTGTCGAAATAGACGGAAATACCAAATGCTGTGCCGGTTCTCAATTGGCAATAACGACAGTGACAAACAGCAGTCCGGGCTGGCTCGCCAACTGTTTCATACCTTAGTTTACCACAGAAGCATCCACCTTGATGTTTTTCATTCATTTCAAAAAACCTTTACCTCAATTAAGTGGGAAGTAGAAGCGGGAATAATTAGCTTGAGTACTTTGACTTCAGTGGGGCTTGGGCAACATAGATTAGCAAGCTTCAGGCCCGGGGAAGTCTATATACCTAATCTGATGCCATAAACATTGTGTTAGCTTCTGGACTTGGGTCACCACCAGCTTCAGAAATCAATTCAGCGTCATTCTCCATATGGGTCTGAACTGCTTCCATAGTCGGTGTATGCATTACCACATGTATAGTGTCTGGCTCGTTCAAATCCTGACCACGGTATATGGTTTTGATACCGTATTTACTGTTTCGCAAATCTTCTGAGCCGTCAAAGGCTGCGAGCCAATGGTCATAACCTTTTGTGATTTTTCCTTTGATAATTAATGTCGGCATTTCAATTGTCCTTATGGATAGAATTAAATTTTAGTTTGCTTCGGACAAGGCGTAAACAGTGTCTATACAGCCATGTTCAGCATCCCATGCTTTCATTTCATCAGTTGTCATAAAAGCCTCCATCGCTTCAAAATCAAGCACGTTCATAACCATAATTGAATTATGTTCGTCTACTTTTGCAATTTGATAATCATCAACAAACTGTGACCATTTCGGCTCATCTTCCATAACTTTTGCCTTAAAAACTTCAAAAGTGCATGTAAAAGTGGACCTTATACAAGTGTTCATTGCGTCCTCCATTTAGACATAAGCTAATTGGTTTTGCTAAAATCTGTTTAATTCATCTGTTAATCTTTGCTGAGAGGTGTAGAACCTGTTTCAGTTCTCCACAACAGACCATCTTTCTTTATGTGAACCATCATCACAGCATCGGATGTATCATTCGGGAAATGACTAATTGAGTGCATCACTAGGATGTCATCATTCTCATAAATGCATCTGCGTTCAGACTGACGGATATTCTCCATCATCTTTTTTCTGTCAGCTGTGGTGATATCACCTTTTTTCATAATCTTCCCGGAGGAGTGAAACTTAAATTCCCAATCATCGTGGAATAACTCTAATTCAGCTTCA
>CABYOG010000024.1 GCA_902520575.1 uncultured SAR116 cluster alpha proteobacterium | reverse complement strand
GCAGGGACCTTTGCCTGGCCGCTCATTGACCAAATGAACCCAGCTGCGGATACACTCGCGCTGGCCAGCATTGAGGTGGATGTGTCAAAAATTGCTGAAGGGCAGTCCATTACACTAAAATGGCGGGGTAAGCCCGTTTTTATCCGCCATCGCACGAAAACTGAGATCGATGAAGCGTTGCGAGATGATGCGCTGGATATGCGGGACCCGCAAGTCGATAGTGACCGTGTTCAGAAGCCGGAATATCTGGTGGTATTGGGAGTATGCACCCATCTTGGCTGCGTACCACTTGGCCAAAAAGTGGGTGAGGTGCGCGGCGAATATGATGGCTGGTTTTGCCCCTGCCATGGTTCACACTATGATTCATCGGGCCGAATTCGTAAAGGGCCGGCGCCAACAAATTTGGAAATTCCGCCCTATTCGTTTTTATCAGATGATGTGATTAAGATCGGCTAAATTTAAAGTAGTAATTTTAACTAGTTTTTTGGGAATAAACACCATGTCTGCAAATAAGTTTCAAAACCCAGTTGTCCGCTGGATTGACTACAGGCTGCCAATTTTCAGTTTCCTTAATCATGAGGCAACAGAATATCCTACGCCTAAAAACTTGAACTATTTCTGGAATTTCGGATCTCTGGCTGGGATATCGTTAGTGATCATGATAATTACCGGTATTGTGCTATCGATGAATTACACCGCCCATGTTGATTATGCATTCGATTCAGTTGAGCGGATCATGCGTGATGTGAATCATGGGTGGTTACTACGGTACATCCATATGAATGGCGCTTCCTTCTTTTTTATCGTGGTCTTTATCCATATTTTTAGGGGCTTATATTATGGCTCCTATAAAGCCCCGCGTGAATTATTATGGATGCTGGGCGTTGTGATACTATTGTTAATGATGGCGACTGCGTTTATGGGCTATGTTTTGCCTTGGGGTCAAATGTCATTTTGGGGAGCTACAGTGATCACCAACCTGTTTTCAGCAATCCCCTTCGCTGGTGAAGGGATCGTGACGTGGCTTTGGGGTGGCTTTTCTGTAGATAACCCGACACTGAACCGGTTCTTTTCGCTGCACTACCTTTTGCCTTTTATCATTGTTGGTGTTGTAATTTTGCACCTTGTAGCTTTGCATCGGTTTGGTTCAAACAATCCACTGGGCATTGATACACGCGGCCCGCAGGATACGATTCCGTTTCACCCTTATTACACCATAAAGGATTTCTTTGGCTTGTCTGTTTTTCTAACGTTCTTTGCGGCAGCTGTGTTTTTCTTTCCGAACTTCATGGGGCATCCAGACAATTATATTCCGGCAAATGCGCTGCAGACACCGGCTCATATTGTTCCTGAGTGGTATTTCCTGCCTTTCTATGCGATTTTGCGGGCCGTGCCTGATAAGCTTGGAGGTGTGCTGGCGATGTTCGGCGCGATCGCTGTGCTGTTTATTCTGCCTTGGCTAGATAGGTCTCCCGTTCGCTCTGGTCGCTTCCGCCCAATCTTTAAAATCTTTTTCTGGGTGTTCTTCGCTGATTGTCTCGTTCTTGGATATATAGGAGCGATGCCTGCCGAAGGAATTTATGTTGTGATTGGAAGAGTAGCTACAGTCTGGTACTTCCTGCACTTCCTTTTGATTTTGCCAATATTGTCTGTGGCAGAGACGCCGCGACCGCTGCCGCAATCAATATCGACGCCCGTATTTGGTGGGTCAGGGGCGATGGCTGGTGCGGCGGCTGCCCCAAAAAGGAAAGTAGAATGAAAAAGCTGTTTTTAACCTTAGCGACTGCAGTTGTAACAGCATCTTTCAGCAACGTTCCTGTGCTGGCTGCTGGCGGAGGTGATGTGGTTCTTCGGCAGGCGGACTGGTCATTTTCAGGTCCTTTCGGGACTTTTGACAAGGCTTCTATGCAAAGAGGTTTTCAGGCCTACACCGAAGTGTGTGCAGGGTGCCATTCAATGAATTATATTGCTTTCCGCAATTTGGCTGACCTTGGCTACAACGAAGCTGAGATCAAAGCTATTGCCGCTGAATATGAGGTGGTCGACGGACCTAATGATGACGGTGAGATGTTTACGCGTAATGGAATTCCTGCTGACCGTATTCCTGCTCCCTATCCGAATGAGTTGGCCGCACGGGCAGCGAATAATGGGGCCTATCCGCCAGATTTGTCTTTGATTGTTAAAGCCCGAGCAAACGGGGCCGATTATCTGTATTCGCTTCTTACTTCATATGAAGACGCGCCAGCTGGAACGGCTGTTCCTGAAGGCATGTATTATAATGCTGCTTATTCAGGACACATGATTGCAATGCCACAGCCACTGTATGGCGATGATGTCGAGTACGCTGATGGTGCAGACACGTCTATGGATGCAGTCGCCAAGGATCTGGTGAATTTCATGGCTTGGACAGCTGAGCCAGCATTAGAAGAACGTAAACGCACTGGCGTTGCTGTGATGATTTTTCTCGTGCTGTTATCCGGCCTGTCTTTCGGGGCTATGCGCTTTATCTGGGCAGATGTGAAAAAGACTGGAGCTTAGCAAATCTGCGCTGAAGTCGGTTCAAAAGGTCTGTTTTTATTGTATATTTGTGCAAGTCACTTGGCTTGATAAATGAATTTATAATATTCTATTGTACTCGCCTTTTCTTTGGTGCCAAGCCGGTCAGCTCCCGCAAATCGGCATTCAGGTGGAACAGTGAGCCTTCACCCTCTTTTTCGAAATAGGTCAGCATATCGAGGTCAAGCAGGCTAGTTTCCCGTTGTTTTTTCGAGTGGGATGATAGATGGCGGCGCCCTGTTTCAATGTGAACATCCAGCGTTACACATTAAAACGGAAATGGAAGATGTCACCATCTTTAACCTGATAATCTGCGCCTTCAATCCGCAATTTGCCGGCATCTTTTGCCCCGGCCTCGCCCTTACAGGCGATATAATCATCATAGCTGACGGTCTCTGCCCGAATAAAGCCGCGCTGAAAATCCGTATGAATCACCCCAGCCGCCATTGGCGCAGTTGCCGGGTTGCGAACGGTCCAGGCCCGGGCTTCTTTCGGGCCAGCGGTAAAAAAGGTAAGCAGATCGAGCAAGTCATATCCTGCCCGGATCAGCCGGTTCAGCCCCGGTTCTCTGAGTCCCATATCAGATATGAATTCCGCCGCTTCTTCATCAGATAATGTGGCTATTTCAGCTTCGATTGCGGCAGACACAACCACATAGGCTGCCCCTTCTTCTTCTGCTTTTTTAGCAACTTCTGCTGACAGGGTATTGCCTGTTGCGCTGTCGCGTTCAGCCACGTTACAGGCATATAAAACCGGTTTTGCAGTTAGCAACTGAAACTGCGGCAGGCGCGAGGCCTCAGCGTCTGTTAATTTGTCGACCATGCGTGCCGGCAGCCCTTCCGACAGTCCTGCAAACACCTTTTCCATTAGTGCCAGGTCAGCTGCTGCCAGTTTATCCCCGCCTCTGGTTTTCTTGGTCAGGGCTGCCATGCGGCGTTCCAGACTGTCCATATCAGCTAGCATCAATTCCGTTTCCACGGTTGCTGCATCACGGATAGGATCAACTGAATTCTCAACATGAGTTATATCACTGTCGTCAAAACAGCGAAGCACATGAATAATCGCATCAACCTCACGGATATTGGCTAGAAACTGGTTGCCCAGCCCTTCACCACTGGCCGCCCCCCGCACAAGGCCTGCTATATCAACAAATTCCAAAAAGGTTGGGATCACCTCGGCAGATTTTGCAAGTTCTGCAATTTGGTTAAGCCGCGGTTCAGGGATAGCGACCCGGCCTGTATTCGGTTCAATCGTGCAGAATGGATAGTTGGCAGCATCCGCTGCCGCTGTTTTGGTTAGTGAATTGAACAAGGTTGATTTGCCCACATTTGGCAAACCCACAATCCCGCAGTTAAATCCCATCTACTTGCTCCCTAACCTTCGTCTGTCTTATCATAACCTGGTCCATCATTATTATGAGGGGCAGGGGAAAGATAGGCCACACGGGACGCAAAACCCTGCGGATCACCTGTGGCCAAACGCTCAGCCTCGTCACTGACTGCAGCCAGCAACCCGTCCAGCCAGCTTTGATGTTCTACTGAGGTGAAATTCTGCAACACCCATTTATGAACGTCATTTTTTTGAGCAGGCCGGCCCACACCAATCCGCACCCGCCAGTATTCCTTGCCCATATGACGGTCAATATCGCGCAACCCATTATGCCCGCCATGCCCACCACCTTTTTTGACCCGGCATCGGCCTTCGCCTAAATCGATCTCATCATGAAAGACGGTGATTTGGCCTGGGTGCAGATTGTAATAGCTGGCAACATTGGCTACGGGCAGGCCAGATTTATTCATGAAGGACAAAGGCTTTAACGCCCGTATTTTAACTGGTCCAATGCGGCCTTCGCTGACTGCAGATGAAGTGTTTACTTTCCAGTCAGAAAAGCTGTAATCGCGAACAATCCGGTCTAGTGCCATAAAGCCAACATTATGCCGGTTGCCGGCATAACTTCGTCCCGGATTCCCCAGACCTACCCACAGCATTCTCTGTCCTCTTCTTTTATGCAGTATAAAAGGCCAGACGCGCCGCTGCAGTCTGGCCTATTTCTGCATGGCGGCTCTGTAGCGCATTGATGGTCAGGCTTGTTCCTCGCCGTCTTCTGCTGCCTCTTCGCCTTCCGCTGCAACCTCTTCGCCGTCTTCATCCTCGTTCTTCACGCCGCCGCCTGGTGACTGCAAGGTGGCAACTGTAAAGTCACGATCGGTGATGGTTGGCGTGACGCCCTCTGGCAATGTGATAGCACTGATGTGAATTGAATCGCCAATCTTGACATCATCCAAATCAACCACAATCTTCTCAGGAATATCCCCTGCCGGACAATTCAGCTCAACCTCAAATCGGACGACGTTCAGCACGCCACCAATTTTTAGGCCAGGTGATTTTTCATGATTGATAAACTCAACAGGCACGCCAACTGAAACAGTTGATGATTTGCCTACACGCAGCATATCTAGATGCAGCGGCTCATCTGTTACAGGGTGCATCTGAATATCACGGGTAAGAACAGTTGCAGTTTCGCCTTCAACATTGATGTCCAGAAGGCGGCCAAAAATGCCTGGCTCATGAATAACTTTGCGAACCACCCGCTCTTCCATCTCAATACTTAGTGGTGCTTGTTTATCGCCATAGATAACGGCGGGAATCCGACCTGCGCGGCGTGCCGCACGGGCGGACCCCTTACCAACCCGAGAACGCAAAGTTGCGTCGATAGAAGTATTCTCTGACATTTTTGTCATCCTTGTCTTTTTATTTGTTTTAAAAAAACATGCGCCCTTGCCTCCAGGGGTGCAAGCGACGCGATGCTCCTTCTTTAAGCTGAACCGCGTAAAATATCAAGAAAAATCGATGTCGTAGGTGTGCTACTGGTTCTATTGAAACAAGCTGGAGACAGACTTTTCCGTATTGATTCGCATAATCGCCTCACCTAGCAGCGGAGCAATTGAAATCTGCCTGATATTCCGTGCTACCCGCATCGCTTCTGTGGCCTGTATCGAATCTGTTGTGACAAGTGATGAGAGAGGGCTTGACGCGATGCGTGAAACCGCCCCACCAGACAACACTCCGTGAGTGACATACGCATCCACACTCAGCGCACCAGAATCCATCAGTGCCTTGGCAGCGTTGCATAAAGTGCCGCCTGAATCGACAATATCATCAACCATGATACAATGCCGGCCATTTACATCACCAATAATATTCATCACCTCGGACACACCAGCTTCTGGCCGGCGTTTATCAATAATGGCTAGGTCTGCATTCACCCGTTTAGCCAGCGCTCGTGCCCGGACTACCCCTCCAACATCAGGGCTGACTACTATCAGATTGCCATTTTTGTATTTTTCTTTCAGAGCAGAAGTAAACACAGGGGCAGCAAACAGATTGTCTGTTGGGATATCGAAAAAGCCCTGAATCTGGCCGGCATGCAAATCAATTGTCAGCACCCGGTCAGCCCCAGCCGTTGTGATCAGATTGGCCAGAAGCTTGGCAGAGATTGGCGTACGCGGGCCTGATTTGCGATCCTGCCGCGCATAACCATAATAAGGCAGGACGGCTGTAACGCGACGGGCAGAGCCGCGGCGCAGTGCATCCAGTGTAACAAGCAGTTCCATCAAATTATCATTTGCCGGGTAGGATGTGGACTGCACCACAAACACATCCTCACCCCGCACATTTTCCTGAATTTCGACAAAGACTTCCATATCAGCGAAGCGTTTTACATCAGCGCGTGTCAGCGGCATATCCAGGTAGGCAGCAATAGCCTCAGCCAGAGGACGATTGGAATTGCCGGACATGATCTTCATCGCAGCAGCCTGTTATTTGTTACTCGGGACAACTAGGGTATCACGGTCCTGTTTTCACAACACCGATGGCTGAACGCTCATAAGCTTGTGATAGCAATCTGACCCGCTCACCGCAAGGCAAAAAAGGGAACATCCCTTTACACCAACATGCAAGAGGTGATCAGCCCGACCATTAGCAACCCTAAAAATATCCATAAATGCGGCATGACCCTCTCTAGTTTGTCTTTTTAGCTTTGCGTGATCACAGAAATTAGGCGTCCTGAATCCGGCTCTGACCTGTGGGTAGCGCGTCGATGGCTGAAAAACAGCTCATCTTCATCATAGGTATTCAGTCCACAATCATAAACCTGGCTGAGACCAGCTTCCTTGCTGCGTTGTAGGGCAAAGCCAGGCAAGTCAAACAACCATTTTTCTGGAGCAGAGGGATCGGTGGTAAAACAAGTTTCCGCTGTCTCATGCCGGGAGGTGATCTCTACTTTCAGTTTAGGGCTGACCTGATAGCTGATTTGTTGGATTCCAGGGCCGATCACCATCACGATGTGATCTGGCGCTGCGCCTAGGCTCTGCATCGCCCTAACCGTAGCTTCTATAACGCCGGCCATGGCCCCGCGCCATCCCGCATGCGCTGCCCCGATAACGCCTGCCTTTGGATCACAAAACAATACCGGTAGACAATCTGCAGTCAGGATGGCCAGCCCGGTGCCGGCCAAGGCGGTGACATAAGCATCTGCATGTGGCCGGTGTGTGTAAGGGCCAGGTTGGGTCAGGGTCACACATTTTGGGCTGTGAACCTGATACAGCCCTGCCATCTGTGTCAGGTCAAGCCCTATTGCAGCGGCAACGCGGCCTCTGTTTGCTTGCACCATTTTTGTGTCATCATCCGATCCCAGCCCACAATTCAGGCTGTCATAAAGACCTGTAGACAGGCCGCCCTTGCGGGTGAAGAAACCATGCCGTACACCGACACGATCTAGCGCCTGATGGCTGAAATAAACCGGACCGCCCGGGCAAGTCTGCTTTTGGATCATCCACCCCTCCTCTCGTTCGGCTGCAGGTCTGTTTCACGCAAACTGGCAAAGCCGGCAGGCAGCCCTTCACCAGCAGGAACCAGCAAGGCAATTTTAAACAGCCCACCCATATGCTGAGGCGCGCAGAGCCTTTCAAGCGCGGCGGAAAGGGCTCTGTCTCTTTCAGGATCATCTTTGCGCCGCAGCGCTTCCGCTCGCTTCTTAATGCCCAACTCACTTAAGAAACGGCTCTGTTCGACAGGCCCGACCAAGCGCGCGCCTTGTGTTTCTGCACAGCGGGCCAGCGACGCAAAATCCACAAGATGAGAAATATCGCTGAGCCCCAACATGTCTAAAACCGGCACCGCTTTGTGCGCGCGCACCGCTTGCAGACTGTCGTCCTGCCGGTTCGTCTTGCCGTAATCACAGATCAGCACACCACCACCAAACCTGGCTACATGTCGGGCCAGCCTCGCCAAAACAGCTTCCGATGCTGGACTGAACTCAGCTACGCTATTTGCCGGCGCGTCAGCAGCCAGTTTATGCTGCTGCATCTCATCAGGGTGCAGTGCTGGCCCGTCACAAAAGACGAATTGGTCTATGTCCAACCCAATCGCCCGCCAGACCCAGCCCTTGTCGCGCTTGATCGCCTGCCGGATTGCCAGCGCATCAAAAAATTCATTTGCCACCCCAAATAAAGGGACTTCAGGCAGGTTGTCTGCAGTTTTAGCCAGATGGATATCCAGCCCGCTGAAACGGCTGGTCAGTACACTGCGCAAATAGGGGCTGGTTTCTAGAAAGGTGACTGGGGCAGCAGCCATCTGCGGGCAGATCTGACGCCAGCTGCGATGCATATCTTCAAAAAGTGTGCCGCGGCCGGGCCCTGCCTCAAAAATCATCATCTCATTAGCATCTGGACTGCCTGACAATTCCCACAGCCAGGCCTGAAAGGCAGCCAGAACTTCGCCAAACAGCTGGCTGATCTCAGGGGCAGTGATGAAATCACCGTCCTTGCCAAACCGGTCGGCTTCAGCATAGTAGCTGTCTTGTGTTGTAGTCATCACCTTGTCTAAAAACAGTTCCAGCGGGAGCGGCCCTTTTGTTTTAATATGGGCTTTCAGACGTTCAGCAAGGCTCATGTCAACCTCTGTCTTGAGCACCAAACCAAACCCAGAATACCGACTGTAATCATGGGTAGACATAAAAGCTGGCCCATGGTGAGGCCAGCAGAAAACACACCTGTTGCCAGCAGGCCAATATGGGCATCAGGTTCCCGCACCAGCTCAATCCCAAACCGGGCCAGACCATAGCCGCTTAGGAAACTGCTTAAGATTAAACCATGGCCAAGTCTCTTTGCTAGCTGCCAGCGGCGCAGCGCCCAGACTACACATAACAATATAATTCCCTCAAGACCCGCCTCGTAAAGCTGGCTGGGGTGGCGTGGCAGCGGGCCGCCACCAGGAAACACTATACCCAGCGGATGATCGGTTACCCGCCCATATAGCTCACCATTGATGAAATTAGCCAGCCTGCCGAAAAACAGTCCCAAAGGCGCCACCAGTGCCACCTCGTCACCGATTGCTAGAAATCTCAGCCGGTAGCTGCGTGCGCACCATAAGGTAGCCAGAATAACCCCAACTAGTCCGCCATGAAAGGACATGCCACCTTCCCAGACCTTCAGAATATCCAGCGGCGCTGCCAGATATGCAGCAGGATTATAAAACAGAACATAGCCCAGCCGACCACCTACCAGTATCCCGATAAGGCAGGCATTCAGCAACCCATCCAGCTGGTTGTTTTCCAGAACAGACTGACCGACCCTGATCTGGCGGCGTGTCACCCACCAGCCGCCTATCAGCCCTGCCACATAGGCCAACGCATACCATCTGATTTGCACGGGTCCCAGTCCAATGGCCACGGGGTCTATCACAGGAAAGGTGAACAGGGTTTCGGTCATCTCGTTATGCGTCCTGTATAATTAGGCATAGCACGGGCAAGCCGCCCGGGTTGGCTTGTACTGCAGATATTGGCATTCTGGAACAGTATGCTATATATCATAAAGGGTCAGACGGGAAGTTCAGCCCTGCCTTTTATCTTTATGGTTGAGGTTAGCTGAATTGTCCATACTATCTGCATTGTCCATTCAGGGACAGACACTCCATATTCAGGGCAGGCTGTCTTAAGTTTCAAGAGTTGTCTGTCGCAGGAAAGACCAAAGTAATGAAACAGACACGCAAAACACCCTCTTATATTTTTCTTGATTTGGCGCAGATGGCTAATGGGGCCGCTTCTGCGTTAGGCAATCTGCGCTCTGAAATTGATGTGTTTCGGGCCGGGCGTGCAGATAGGCAGGCTGCTGCCTCAGGGTCTGTACCGCGTGAGGATTTCGATTCTGCTCTCAGCCGTATAGAGGCCCTTGCGGCGCGAATCGTTGTACTGGAGGCCCGTCTTGATGCTCTGGCACAGACCCCGGTGACGACAAAAACTAAAACCACCCGGCACGCGAAAGCAAAAAAGGCAAAAAAAATCTGATCAGTGCCGACTCGCTGCGAATGCTTGATTTTTTGAAAAAACCACAATAACATGTGGTCTAGATTAATCAAAACCCCTACATTTTGTGTTGAATTCATCTGGCAAGTTTGTCATTTTCATCAGGATTGATGTGCCTGTCCGGTCAGGTGTTATGACCGTTCGGCCCTCACGCATTAGACCAAACGACGTCAAAGAGCCTGAAAATGAAAGACAGATCGCCTGCTAATTTTTCCGAACTGGGTGACCCGATTGAGCTGGTTGCCCGTTTTGTGGTTCAGCAGGATTGGTATTTAAAACAGACTCACGCTGAGGGTTTGGTGGTGGACGTTCCTGGCCAGTGGGGTCAGTATCAGCTGCGTGTTGACTGGCAGGAGGACTTGCAGGTTCTGTGTGTGCAGGTCATGCTTGATCTGCTGTTTGACGATGTGCCGGCAGTACGGTTGGAAACACTGTTATCTGAACTGAATGGACATCTGTTCCTTGGTCATTTCCGGCTGTCCTCTGACAAGCGCCAGATTCAGCTTTATTATGTGTTGCCGCTGCGCGGGGCAGGCGGGGCCACGCCTGAGCAGATTGAGGATGTAGTCGATATTATGCTGGGCCAGTGCGAACAGGCTGCCCCTGGTTTTGCTCAACTTGTCTTCGCCCCTGACCGGCAAGCGTCATCTGCAGGCCTTATTTTAGTGCCGGTTGCCGGCCAGGCGTAAGCCTGTCTTTCATGTTTATTTGATGATTGACAAGAATGCTTGCTTTGTATTGAGCTCAAACGCTATTCTGCTGGCGGTCAGACTTTAGGCACGTAGGTCTGAACCGCTGCTGAACAGATTAGGGTGAATGTGATGGAAATCTGCCTGATTGGATGCGGAAAAATGGGGACGGCCCTGCTTGCAGGCTGGCAACAAGACAGCCAGCTAAAGGCGTCATTCACAGTGATTGACCCTGCCCTTAACGGCTCACCGGATCACCAAGCAACACGCTATGTGCTCCAGCTGTCTGATTTGGAAACCGGCTATCAGCCAGATCTTGTGGTTCTGGCTGTGAAGCCGCAGATGATGGCATCTGTTCTGGCTGGCCTGTCTGGCCTAGGAGATGAAACGACCTGTTTTCTGTCTATTGCTGCGGGCCTATCAACAGCCCGCTTGGCAGTCCAGTTGGGACGGTCTGCCCGCTGGCTGCGGGTAATGCCAAATACCCCAGCTGCTATTGGTCAGGGTATTTCCGCTTTATATGCCGCGCCTGATGTGCCGCTGGAGATGATCAACCTTTCCCGGCAGCTGATGGGCGCGGTTGGTGAAGTTGTTGATCTGGCAGATGAAACCTTGATGGATGCGGTTACGGCGCTGTCCGGCTCAGGGCCAGCCTATGTGTTTCTGTTAGCTGAGGTTATGGCAGCCGCTGGCGAGAAATTGGGGCTGCCTGCAGACTTATGTGTTCATTTAGCCCGTCAGACGGTAAGTGGGGCTGGGGCGCTTATAGCCGCCGAACCAGCCACAGAGGCAGGAGAGCTGCGCCGCAATGTCACCTCTGAAGGAGGAACCACCGCAGCTGCTCTTGCTGTGCTGCAGGCAGATGATGGGCTGCAGCCAGTCTTTGACCGGGCTTTGCGGGCGGCCCGTGACAGAGGCAGAGAACTGGATAGTTAGGCAACATGCACCCATATCAGATGAAGAACACAGATAATGACATGGCCTGCTTGAAAAAAGGCGTTTTAAAAGGATAGAGTGATGACAGATTTTGGGCATATTGCAGCTGACCAGATGGACCAGGCCCTTTTTGCAGCTCTGTGGTCTGCACTTGACCAGCAGCCGCTTGGGTCTGTCAGCCTAGAACAGCTGGCGAATGAAGCCGGGCTGGCACTCACAGATGTGTATGTTCGTTATTCTGACAGCGATGCTGTTTTGCTGGCTGCTCTGCGAGCGCTGGATGCAGCTGCGCTTCGCCAGTCCGCCGATGATTTTGCTGATGTACCTGAGGCATCTGTCCACGAAAAGCTGCTGGAAGGGCTGATCAGCCGGTTTGAACTTTATGCTCCTTTAAGGGTACAGATGAAGGCAGTTCACGGCGCTGCCCAGCGCAATCCTATGTTAGCGGCCTGTATGTTGGTGAGGCTTGCAGATATGACAGATCGCCTGCTTTACTTATGCGGGGATGAGGTCACTGGCTGGCGGCGGCAGGCCCGGATTAAAGGCATTATGGCTGTGCTGCTGCGAGTACGGCCTGTTTGGCAGTCTGATAACACAGCTGAACTGTCGCTGACCTTAAGCAGCTTGGATAAAGAACTGCGGCGGGCCGCGGAATGGGCGGTATCTTTTCGTGTTCTTGATGCTGCGGACCTGGATGATGCTGTCGCACCTCAGACCTCAAAACAAGAACCAGTTTGAAAGCAGAGACCCAAAATACCTGATGTTAAGTAGGTTAGGTGACATTTTGAACAGGAAGAAAAGGCGAGTATTATGACATCGGCAAAACCACAGGTCAGCTTCGGTCAGTTCCTGGATGTGGATATCCGCGTTGGCACAATTATCACTGTAGAGGACTTTCCAGAGGCTCGCAAACCTGCCTGGAAACTGACCATTGATTTTGGGCCAGATATCGGGGTAAAAAAAAGCTCAGCTCAGATAACAGATCTTTATGATGCCGTCAGTTTACGAGGGCGTCAGGTGATAGCTGTAGTTAATTTTCCGCCGCGCCAGATCGGCCCCTTCCTTTCAGAAGTGCTGACCCTCGGCCTGTCAGATGCAGATGGTGCTATTGTGCTGCTGACCCCAGAACGCCCTGTGCCCAATGGCGCACCGATGCATTGACTAAGACAAACTCTATTGGAAACTTTATACAGGTAGCAGGATGGTTACGCGTAGACCGCCCAGCGGTGAGTCTTTCAGTGTTAGCTCGCCACCATGGCTGAGGATGATATCATGTGCGATTGCGAGGCCAAGGCCGGTACCGCCTGTCTCTTTATTGCGCGAGCCTTCCAAACGCACAAAAGGTCTTAGTGCATCCGCACGCTGGTCAACCGGAATGCCCGGTCCGTTGTCATCGATGAAGATGTATAGATTATCGTCACGGACCTTAAGTCTGATTTCTGCAAAACTGGCATAACGAATTGCATTGCCGATTACATTATCCAGGGCGCGTCGAATGGCTTGTAAACGCACTTCCATTATGGGAACGTGTATTTCTGGCTTTTGCCAAGTCAACTGCCCAATTTTCAAGTTTTCATATTGGTTGATCATTTGCTCAATTATTTGGTCCAGCTTCACCCTTACAGATTTTTCTCTACCCTCTCCTTTGGCAAAAGCAAGATAACCATCAATCATTTGTTCTAGCTCAGAAATATCCTCATCGAGCGCGGCTGTCTCCGCTGATTGAGGCATAAGCGCTGTTTGTAAGCGCATACGTGTCAATGGTGTGCGCAGATCATGGCTGACCCCGGCAAGCATGGCAGTGCGCTCACTCATCTGTCGAGTAATTCTGTGTCGCATCGCCTGGAACGCACGTCCGGCCAACCTAACTTCTCTTGCACCGCTTAACTGCCAATCTTCTGTCTCACGGCCCAACCCGAGTTGACGGGCGGCATTAGCCAACTGCCTAATAGGTCTGATTTGGGCCTGCATAAAGACCAACGCGATACTGAACAAAATTATCGAGGAGCCCATCGTCCAGCCAAGAAATGCCCAAGTTGTTGACGATAGAATTCGCTTCCTGCCTGCCAGGATGCGAAGCACCCCGTTGGCCAGTTGAACATCAATGGCAATCAAATCCGCTGCACTGTCCAAGTCAGCCAGCCATGGAAAATTTAGCCTTCTGTTGAGATTCTCAGCAAGCATTTTCGCAGCATAGCCAGTTTGTTTAACCTGTGGAGCTATTGGATCAAGGATCGCCCCGTTGCTGAAAATCACGGCAAATCCAAAATCTCTCTGCGCAATAGTGCGCACTAGCTCAAGTCGCTTATCATCCGGCTGTCGGCCGGCCTGACGCACGACATGGTCAATTTCTCCAGCCAAGCTGCCAGCCATCTGTCGTGTAACTGAATCCCAATGCCGCTCATAAAAGATAAAGACGGTAACAATCTGAACTAGGATCATTGGTACCAAAATAATCCCCAACATACGCCCAAAAAGGGTCTTTGGCATAAAGGAGCGGAATTGCATAACCTATCCTTTTATCAAAAATATCAACGTTTTATAATAATCGCACTTCAGTTCGTTCGCAACATCCAGCCTTTTCCACGCACAGTCTGCAAGAATACAGGAAAACGGGAATCACGTTCAAGTTTTGTGCGTAGGCGGGCGACGGCCACATCAATCGACCGGCCATTCATCCGACCCTTCAGGCTGTCTGAAATATTTTGACGGGAAAGCACCTCATTCGGGGCGGCTGTAAAACAACGCAGCAAATCCTGTTCTGCAGTAGTGATATGCACTCGAAGCCCGTCTTCCATTAGAATTTGCCTGTCTGTATCATAGCTGAACATGCCAAAGTGCACCAGGCTTGGCCTTTCTGTCAGCTTCTGACGTGCTAAAATCCTTTTGATGCGCAGGATCAGCTCCCGAGGTTCAAATGGCTTGGCAACATAATCATCAGCCCCTTTTTCCAGTCCGGCAATCCTGTCTTCTGTTTCATTAATAGCGGTCAGGAACAGTGCCGGCACAGAAGATCGCTTGCGAAGGTCTGCTAAGAATTCTGTGCCTGTCTCTTCTGGCATCATCACATCAATAACCAGCAGGTCAAAGATGGTGCCAACTAGAAAGGCACGGGCTTCCTCGGCACTGCCTGCTGCAGTGACTAGAAACCCACTTTCAGACAGAAACCGCTGCAATAGATCTCGCAGTCGTTCATCATCGTCAATGACCAGAATATGTGCTGCTGACATATCTGCTTTTCCTGTCATCAGTCGATATGATCTGGATATTGCTGGCGCAAAGCGGCGCGTATCTCATCATCCAGAAGGCTGCTCAGCACTTTTACAAAGCCATCCACCGCAGCTCCACCTCTAGCAGAATAGGCAGCGGCAAATCGGCGACACTGCAGGTCGGTCAGTTTTGTTTCTAACGCCTCACCTTTTTTTGTCAGAGATAATAGGCGCTGACGTTTATCTCGCACCCCTTGTGTCTGCTGAATATAGCCAGTGTTGATCAGGTGGCTTAACACGCGGGACAAGCTCTGTTTTGTAATTTTCAATATAGCAAGTAAATCAGATACGCTCATTCCTGGCTGCCGGCCAACAAAATAAATCACCCGGTGATGCGCTCTTCCCAGGTCTAGGTTTGATAGAATTTGGTCAGCCTCACCGGTAAAATCGCGATAGGCAAAAAACATTAATTCAATGCCTCGGCGCAAGTCCTGTTTGCGCAGATAAAGTCCTTTTAGCGGGCCAGATGATAACTGAGGGGCTGTCCCAGAAATGGAAGCGGATTTCACGCGAGGCACATTTTCTGTCGGCGTGTTTTCTGGCGACACAGTAGTCCCCTGCTCAATTATGTCAGCTATGTTGACCAATTATAACAAAACTGCTAACAAAAACAAACAATATTCGAAAATATTAGTTTTTTTTCTATTTTCTGAATTTTTATAACTTTTGTCAGCTTGTCCCTGGTCAGGATGACATAATTGACTTGGAGGCATCTATAATGGCGCTGATTCCGTTTGACGACAGAGATGGTGTTATCTGGATGAATGGTGAGATGGTGGATTGGCGGGATGCGAAAACCCACACCCTCAGCCATGCTTTGCATTATGGTTCACAGGTCTTCGAAGGTGAGCGGGCTTATGGTGGTAGTATTTTCAAGTCTCGTGAACACACGCAAAGGCTGCGCCAATCTTGTCATTATCTTGATTTTGAATTGCCTGTGTCTGATGAAGAATTGGACGGTATCAAGTACCAAGTTCTGGCCGAAAATGATATTAGTGATGGCTATGTGCGTGCCTTTTGTTGGCGTGGTTCGGAGATGATGGCAATTTCTGCGCAGGAAACCAAAATTCATTTGGCAGTCGCGGCCTGGCAGTGGCCCAGCTATTTTGATCCGGAAGTTAAGATGAAAGGCATCACGTTAGATATCTCTGAATGGCGGCGGCCATCAGCAGCATCAGCCCCAGTTCATGCAAAGGCATCAGGCTTATATA
>CABYOG010000023.1 GCA_902520575.1 uncultured SAR116 cluster alpha proteobacterium | reverse complement strand
TGAACAGGGGTGATACATTTGAGTAGGAACTTCTAAATTTTGCAAATCGCAAAGCTATTATTTTCAGTATAATCAGCTGTAATATAGGAGATTTTCCAGTCTCTCTCTAAACAAAATTCAGCAACTGCTTCAATAACGCCATACTTATATCCGCTAGCCCAGTTTCCCATTACGTAATCATGCCCACAAATATATCCTCCTTCTTTAATTGTTCGCTCGTACGCATAAAGCTCTGCAAGCGTTGTTTTATAGCTATGATCGGTATCGATATAAATCCAATCGAAATAATTATCATCAAAATGCTTTGCAGCTTCGACTGAAAGTGATCTGACGATTTCAACTTGTCCAGCTGCAATTTCCGACTCAAACAAGTCTTTAACACTGTTTGCCTTGCTTTCGTCATAACGTTCTGTATGCCAAGCATCCACAATCACTAATTTAGCAGGATCTGTGGCTTTAATGATTTCTTGTGAAAACTTTCCTTCATCCGCACCAATTTCGGCAACAATTCCCTTTGAATGCATTTTCTTAATCAATTGGCTTCGATTGTTGAGCAATATAGCCCCTTCACAATGCTTCTTCTCGACTGAATATTTAGGAATGTCTGATAGAGCTTGGTTCCTTTGGATGGCAATTTCGTTCTGCGTTAAATTGATAATTTCTTGTAAGTGCTGAAGGATTTTAGATTTGACATTCATTGGTTGCTCCTTAGTCACAAGAATTCTGGGGAACGCGACGGTGAGACGCAAATAGTAAAATTTGAGTGAGTGTACCACTGGTGGTAAACATAAACAAATTTATAAAGGTACAATTGAATGCCACCAGATTACCTAGTGGAAGCAGGAACAATATTTCATGTAGCAAACTGGAAATATTATTCATGCTTTTAGATGAAAATCTCTGGTATGTACATTCCCAACCCACAAATTGAATGAAAGATAATTTTTTGCTGTTACCATTGTGATATAAGTGTGTTCAGTTTACGATCTTCTTCCTGCTGGAGGGAGGATATGAAATATTATTTGCGCAGAGCGCTACTCATAATAATTTGGCTGCTTTGCAGTTTTCAAGTAGCCCAACTCTGGCTAGATCCAAATATCATCACACGAAGTAACCAGATGGAATTAGCCCTGATCAGCCTTGTGATGGTCATAATTGCAGCTGCATTTCATTGGGGCATAAAGCGCGTAATTAAGTTTTGACATGCTTTACGGCGGATAAACAGTTTAAATCTAGTACACAACTTGCGAAGTCTTTTCTGCTAGGCTTAAAATCAAAAGAAGAGGAAGGCTATGAGGCAGGATGTAATTAATGCTGATTTTTGATAAGCCGTTTACACAGCAGGAACCAATACCTGAACGTGGTATAGTGCGTGCGGTTGAAATCATGCGGTCTGGCCGATTGCATCGTTACAATGTTTCAGCAGACGAAACATCAGAAGTCAGTCTTCTTGAAAGTGAATATGCCACCTATCAAGGGGTGAAATATTGTGTGGCAACGGCATCAGGTGGGCAGGCCATTCAGCTAGGTTTGCGGGTATGCGGTGTGCGTCCCGGCGATAAGGTTTTAGCAAATGCTTATACGCTGGCACCTGTGCCAGGAGCTATTCATAATCTTGCGGCTGAACCTGTTCTAGTTGAAATTACAGATGACTATCATATTGATCTGAATCATTTGGACGAAATGGCCCGGCGCTCTAATTCACAAGTTCTTTTGCTATCTCATATGCGTGGACATATTGCTGATATGGATTCGCTGGCAAAGATTATAAAGAAACATAAGTTGAAGCTTGTTGAAGATTGTGCACATACCATGGGAGCGAAATGGAGAGGCATCCGTTCTGGAAATTTTGGGGATGTGGCTGCGTTTTCGACACAGACTTATAAACATATGAATTCAGGTGAGGGTGGCTTTCTAACAACAGATGATGATGAGATGGCTGCCCGCGCTATTATTAATTCTGGTTCTTATATGCTGTATGAACGCCATGGTACTTTGCCTCCGCAACAGGCCTTTGAACATATCAAATTAGATACAGCGAATTATTCTTGTCGGATGGATAATCTGCGAGCCGCACTTGTTCGCGCACAGCTTCCGCATCTAGATGATAATATTTCCCGGTGGAACCAGCTATATGACAGGTTCTATGCTCATCTGTCTGCTGCAGAAGGTATTGATATACCGGCACGACGTCAGGCTGAATTTTATGTAGGCTCCTCTATACAATTTCGTACAACGGGCCTATCCAAAGCTGAGATTCCCGCTTTTATAGCCAGATGTGCCAAACGTGGAGTTGATCTGAAATGGTTTGGGGCTGATGCGCCTGCTGCCTTTACGAGCCGTTATGACAGCTGGGCCTATCTGGGAGATATTCCGCATCTGCCAGCCACTCATGCTGCTTTGGATAAAACAATTGATATGCGGATCCCGTTGACCTTTGACGGCGATGATTGTGATATCATTTCCAGCATAATCACTGATGAAGTAAATCCCATAGCTTGATGCTTAATATTGCTGTCACTAGTCATTTATTCTGAATGGTAATTTATCGTGACAGCGCTAATAGGTCTGTGATTAGATTTGTTTGCAAACGGGACTCTTATTAAAAGTTAAAAGGATGACACATGACTTATCTTGCAGCAGGACTTTTTTGTGCAATGTGGGCAGCAATCATTGCATCAACGGGACAGCCACTAATTTTTTTTGATGCGGTGAGTCTGTTGGCGGTATGCGCAGGTTCGGCTTGTTTTGCGCTGGCGGCAGAAGGAGGTCAACGGTTGGTTCGGTTTGGACGAGGCGGGTTGCTGACAGGATGGGTGGCCTTTTTTGTAGGGCTTGTGCTTATAGCAAACAGCTTTCCTCCTGCTGAACTCAGTCTCTTAGGCAAACAGTTGGCAGTACTTTTTCTGGGGCCCTTATATGGATTTGGTATATTTTCAATTACAAAGCTGATAGCTGAATGCAGCATCAAAAGTTCAAAGGGTTAAAAAATGTCGATTATAGTTGGGTTAAAATTTCTGCACTATTTAGCTTTATTTCTGGCTGGCGGACTTGGTGTTGCGAATGGATTGCTAGCAAAGGCGCATCAGATGGCTGGCAATCCACCAGCACCACCTGTTCAGCAGACGATGATGAAATTGGCGCGTCTTGGGCTTGTTTCAATCATTCTTTTATGGGTTACGGGCATTGGTTTAAGTTACCTAATCTACAGTGGGTTCGCGGTAGGCTGGGCCTTCCACATGAAGTTGCTTGGCGCAACAATTCTGTTAGGTTCAATTTCATTTTTGAATTTTCATCTTACCTCAACTAGCAAAGTTGGTGCACCGCCAAACCAATCAGTCATGAAAATCATCCCAATGATATCACGTGGCGCTTTGGTTCTCGTTTTGCTGGGCATCGCCATTACCACGACTAGCTAGGCAGATTATTTGCACTAAAGGCATCCAGTATTGGGCAATCTGGACGGCTATCGCCATGACAGGTTGAAGCAAGATGTGAAAGCTTATCACGTAATCTTGTTAATTCGGTCAGCCTGTCTTCAATATCTGAAATTTTTTGCATAGTTAGAGCTTTTACCGTTTCTGATGACCTGTTTTCATCTTCATATAGGGATAACAGTTCACGGCATTCTTTTATACTGAAATTAAATCGTCTGGCACTGCCAACAAATTGCAGCTTGGCGATATCACGCTCAGAATAATCACGGTAGCCGGTTTGCGGGTTCTGATAAGGACAGACCATGCCAATTGTGTCGTAATAACGAACAGTTTTGACTGTTAAGCCAGCTTGTCTGGCGGCTTTGCTAATATTCATAATTTTTTCCTTTACCTTCCCGTAACTAGAGAGTTTAAGAGTAACATAATGGAGTGTAAAAGTGGTATCATTAGTTCATAGTCTAGATATTCAGTGGAAATGCCGTCATACTTGGCGACAGGCGTCTTATAACACATCTTGGTGTTTGCTGGGTTGTTCGATAGGCGATTTCGGAACCATTGCGTTTTTTCAGTTTGCCCAAATACCATTTCCAGTTTTTGGTATTATGACGCTTGCGATTATAAATGGCCTTTTGACCTCTATAATTCTTGAAACATTTATTTTGGCCCGTCAGATGTCGCTAAATTTAGCCTTCAAGACAGCAATAGGTATGTCTTTGATTTCTATGATCGCAATGGAAGCAGCTATGAATATCACCGATGTGGTCTTGACAGGGGGGGCAATCTTAACTTGGTGGGTGATCCCATTTATGCTGTTTGCTGGCTTTGTAACGCCGCTTCCCTACAATTACTGGCGACTAAAGGCGCTTGGAAAGGCATGTCACTAAGATGAAAAATTCCTTTTTATTGGCCGTAAGTGCTGGTTTACCCCTTTCGGTTCCTGCTTTTGCACATAAAGGGGCAACAGGCATTGTCAAAGAGCGCATGGATAACTTTAAGGCTAGTCAGATAGCTTTAAAACAGGTTTCGGCAGCTTCTAAACGAAATAATTTTTTTGAGGCTATCGCCCCTCTTGCCAATAAGATAAAAAATTGGGCAGAAATTATGCCAACAGAGTTTCCTAGTGGAAGTGATGGACCACCATCTGAGGCGGCTCCAGCCATCTGGACAGACTTTGAGGGACTCAAGTCAGCGGCGAAAGAAAACTTTGAAGCAGCAAGTTTTTTGGAGGTTTCTGCACTTAACGGCGATGCAAAAGCAACGGCCAAAGCTATCAAACAATTGGCAGGAACGTGCTAATCGTGTCATCAAAGTCATCGCTTGAATTAATGTTTATTGGATCACAAGGTTTTTTTATAAATGATTAATCGTCGCCAGTTCCAAACAAGATTATCTGGATTTGCAATGATTGCGGCATTTCCCCTGCCCACAATAGCTGCGGGGGTACGGCGATATCAGCTTACTGCTGCTCTAGTAGAGCATCCATTAGGTGGCCCAGATAAGCCTTTATCGCCCTTGTGGTTATATAATGGGAAATCACCTGGCCCAAAACTGACTGCGCGTAAGGGCGAAACTCTCGAAATTGACTTTCAAAATAGGCTTGATCAGCCCACGACGATTCATTGGCATGGCATCCGCAATCTTAACGAAATGGACGGCGTGCCTGATGTGACTCAGACTGTAGTGGAACCTGGTGAGCAGTTTACCTATTCGTTTCCTGTTCGTGATGCAGGCACCTTCTGGTATCATGCACATAATCGCTCCTTTGAGCAGGTTGCACGTGGCCTTTATGGACCATTGATCGTTACTGACAGTGAACCTAGCGAGAACAGTCGCGATATTTTGCTGATGGCTGATGACTGGCGGTTGGATGCAGACTGGCGCTTTGATGAGGCCAGCTTAGGCAGCTTGCATGATTGGTCACATGGTGGGCGTTTAGGTAATTGGTTGACTATTAATGGTCAAAGCCGGCCAGAAATTCCAATACCTAAAACGGGTTTTTTTAGGTTACGCGTTATAAATGCGGCAAATGCCCGTGTGCTGTCTTTTCAGTTTTCGCGAAGAGCCCCTATGAAGATTATAGCGCTTGATGGAGCGCCCTGCGTCCCGTTCGATACGGATACACTTCGTCTTGGCCCTGCGCAAAGAGCTGATGTAATTGTTCAGGCTGGCCCAGACTTGGGCAGCCTTTATGAGGTAACTGGTGGCGGCGATTTTGAAGCTGCACGCTTTATCTCTAAACCAGTCAGTAAAAGTGAGCTAGAAAATATATCTGCGTCTCCCTGGTATTCGTATCCAAATATTAAAGATGCAAAGATTATCAAAATTTATATGCAAGGGGGTGCAATGGGAAATCTTACCTCAGCTGTATTTGAGGGGGAAGAAATGCCTATTCGTAAGCTTGCACTTGAGAAACAGAAATTCTGGGCATTTAATGGCCAAGTCGGCGGGTATGAACACCTTCTGGCTGATTTAAATATAGGGGATACTGCAATCCTTCGTGTCTTCAATGATACGCGCTGGGAACATACTATGCATTTGCATGGTCATCACTTCTGGGTGAAATCAAAGGAATTTGGACAAGAAACTCATGAAGTCTTGCGTGATACCTATCTTATGGCTCCCGGAGAGACAGCCGATTTGGTATTTACAGCAGACAACCCAGGACTCTGGCTGTTTCATTGCCACGCTCTTGAACATCATGCTGGCGGTATGGGCGGCGTAATTTCTGTTAGCTAGGGGTTAAGTTCAGAAAATGAGGATACTCCTTGTGTTTTGCTCTCTGTTACTAAAGGAAAGTTAAATCCCTGCTGTTGTTTTAATCGTAAATATTAATTGATTACTTAGAATTATGAGCAATTAAAATTTGCAAATCGTTAAGTTTCATATAGTTGAATGTTTGTTTGAGACGTGATGAGTGATTATTTTGTTTTTCAAAGCGACGATTTGTTTCTCTCAAAGTTCATCGCCATCGGAATCATCCACGCAGTGCTAAGCTTTATTGTTATTCAAGGGAGCTTAAGCCAAAGGCGACAACGTGTTTTATTTTTGCCAGCTAGCTTTTTGGCCCGCATTCTGCCAGGACTGGCTCACCGGCTGGGTGCTAGTACTGTGCTGGGGGTGTCGATTGCGGTTCTGTCTTCCTTTAGTGCGGTGCAGTATGGGCCGCAAACGCTTCTGATTGTTAACGCCGCTTTTCTTACTCTTTGGTATGTAGAGTGCGCAATCTTGCTGGCTTTTGGTTTTTTTGCCAGACTTTTTGATGATGAATTGCCTTTTGAAATTAGATTCTTCGTTAGTTTTGTTATTATGGTGAATGCAGGTTACTTTACTTTGATGTTTTTGGTCTCGCTCTTGCGAGCGCCGAAATTTATCTAGTCCAAAATGCTTTAGATACAAAACGGTAAATAAATGGATACCAAGGCAACAACTTGTGAAATAATTTCAGCATCTGAACGAGCATCAGAATGGAAAAAATCATTTGTCTGTGTAAATGACAGCTTACATCAAGCGATGACGGAATCGCCTTTTGCAATATTCATCTATGTCACTGTGGTTTTCTTCATAATGTTTCTGGTGCAACGTGCAGCGCGCCCTAGTTCAAATACCTTGAAAAAAACACAAATGCGATGCAAACAGGAAGAAAAACAGACGAAGAAGCGCTGACTACTTAGCCTTTCTTTAGCAAAAATGTAACAGTAAACGATACTGACTTGAGCGTCCCTTTTTTATCTTTGTTAATCTAGTTCTAGAAGTTTAGAGAAATGTCAAGGTGTGCGGAGCGGCATCGCGCTATCTGCGGTACCAGATAGTCTGGCAGGCGATCTTGTGACCTCAAACCAATCGTCATACGAACATCTTTCTCAAAGGACTGCAGCACAGGGAGTACAGAAGGAGCCGCTATCTTACGCCAAGCAATTTCTTCATCCAGTTGGACAAGCGCTTTATTAAACTGTTCCATGCCTTTTTCAAGCTTTTCTTTTTTAAGCGAACGGCGGGCCTTGCCAACCAGTGATTTTACCGCGTTGACGCCAGCGATATCACCAAACAGTGCGCCAGACTCTGCCTTAATCAGTTCCGAAGCCTCCTTTGGATCCATGCCAACAACCTTGTCACGAAGTGCGATAAGGTCTGGCTTTATACGCTCAAAATCAGCACCAGCCTGAATTATAGCCATAGCATCCACTACACCATTATAGCCATCATCCATACCACGCCTGTATTTACGCTGCGCTTTTGTAAGCACTTTTACCTTAGCCTGATAAGCTTTTTCAACCTTATCCCAGTCAGCCGGTATTCCAGAAAGAAGCTCTTCCTTCTTGTCTGTCAGAACAGCCATCTTTGCATCAATGGACTGATGCTCGTCAATGTCATCTGTGGTCTGGCGCAGAGATTTCAGGCGTTTTAAGCGGTTGTCAATTTTACGCACCTCACGCTCAATTTCACGAACTGGTGTGTGAAGTGCGGCATAGTCTTCCTTTGCAAGTTTAAGGTCATCTTTTGCATCAGCAACAGCATCCAGATTTGTATAAAGACCTGATGCCGATTTTGTTGCATCTTCTATGCTGCCTTTGAGCTTTTTTGGCAAGTTCGACATATCAGCTGATTGTAAATCGGATAGAGCAGCTTCAATTTCAGTTCGCTGTTCAGCAAACGCTGTTGCCAGATGGTTTTCAACGCAATAGGTAAGTCTTGGGTTCATTGGCGGTGGTGCATTGTAAGAGGATAGATAGAACCGGTTAGGCAGATAGTTCACCAATGATGGGAATGCGCCCACAATACCTAGGGCAATCAATTGCAATATAATAAATGGAACTACCCCTTTATAAATCGACATTGTCTTAATTGCTTTTGAAGCGACACCGCGAAGATAAAATAGCGCAAAGCCGAAAGGTGGCGTTAAGAAGCTTGTCTGGATATTTACACCAATCATCACACCCAGCCAAACAGCTGTGATGTTCGCACTTGGGTCTGCCAACAGAATGGGTGCAACAATAGGCACAACCACAACAGCAATTTCAATGAAGTCGAGGAAAAATCCTAAGATAAACATCACTGCCATGACTACGATGAATTGTGACCAAAATCCACCAGGAAGGCTTTGGAGAAAGTCACGCACATATTCCTCACCGCCAAAACCGCGAAAAGCTGCTGTCAACATGGCCGCACCAAGGAGGATGATAAATACCATCGAAGTTGTTTTTGCGGTCTCTATCATGACTTCATTTAGAGTGTTTTCAACTTTAAATGTCCGCCATGTTGACCAGGCTATGGACAGCACCATGATGATTGAAGCAATAACAGCTAGAGTCACAGGAATATAAGCTTGTGTCACAGCGATATTTTTTACATTCAGGTCAAAATTTGAGACAAGGAAAAATATGAAAAAGATAGACCCGATTGCAGTTAGAGCAGGGTAGATTGCCCCTTTTTTCCCTTCATACAACTTATAGCCGGCCATAATTGTTGCACCGATCGCGCCGATCGCGCCGGCCTGATTCACTGTGGCCACACCCATGATGATCGAGCCAAGAACAAGGAAAATCAAAACCAATGGCGGGACCAGTGACACAAGTACCTTATAAAAGAATTGCCGGGTGAAACCATCTGGATTGGGGACAGCAGGGGCCATCTTTGGCCGGATCACAGCAGTTGTCAAAATATACGCAAAATAAACTAAAACCAAAACAATCCCAGGCAGAAAGGCGCCGAGAAACATATTGCCGGCAGAAGTGGAGGTCACGTCAAATGCAGACGGCATGGAAAATTCACCAGTTGCATTTCTATACAGTGCCTGCCGCATGGCAGATGCCTGATCAGAGGCTGACCCGAGCTGGTCAGCTAGGATAATCAAAACAATTGAGGGTGGAATAATCTGCCCCAAAGTGCCTGATGCACAAATCGTTCCTGTTGCTAGTGAGGGTGAATAATTATTTCGCATCATTGAAGGTAGAGAAATCAGTCCCATGGCAACAACAGTTGCGCCAACAATTCCAGTAGTTGCGGCTAGCAAAGCGCCCACGAACACAACTGAAATACCAAGACCGCCGGGCACAGGTCCGAAAAGCCCAGCCATTGTCATCAGCAGATCTTCGGCAATACGGGACCGCTGAAGCATGATGCCCATGAAGATAAACAGTGGGATTGCAATTAGGGTATCACGTTCAAAATCATAGTAAATCGCCCTGAAATTCATAATCCCGGCAGACAGCCATTCGATTGGGCCGTCTTGATGAAAAAATGCTTTTGCATCACCAAATAACAATAATCCTGTAATTGCTGCTAAACCAATTGATAAGATTGCAGAACCGGGAAGTGCGAAGGCAACAGGAAAACCAAAACCCAGCGCAGCCATCATCAACAAAAATAACAAAAGAAGAAAATAAAGTTCCATAGCTACGCAACCTTCGCAGATGCAGGTTTGGATTTTTCGCTTGTTTTCTCTAGCTTGTTCAACTCGTCAATCATGAAATTTGCAAATTGAAAAAGCATTGCTAGAGCGAAAATGATTAAAAATCCTGACATCAGATATTTGACGTACATTCCAAAACCCTGCTGAGTGACTTCGAAATTGAGCAAAGCCAAGTTGAAGGGTGAGGATTCGTTCCACAAACCTCTGGTTAGGGTAATCCAGCAAAGCGGCAGGCCTAAGATTAGCGAACCGTATATATTTACAAGTGACTTTAACCGATCTGAGAAACCTGCATAGAGTACATCAACCCTGACATGACCATCGTTAACAAGTGTGTAGGCGCTAGCGAATAGAAAAAGGGCTGCGTACCAAAATCGTACAAGGTCGCCCATGAAAGCCTGTTCATATGAGAAAATAAAGCGCGTAATTACGATAAGTAGCTCTCCAAACACTATAAGACTGGCGAGCCAGATAAAATCAATTCCACGTCGGAGTGAGCCAATCAAAATCCCAATCAGCATCAGTGGTAAGTGAACATAAGTGCCGCGGAATGCAGGTTTACCCAGAGATAAAGCAAGCTCTTCTCCCACAATACTTGGCAATAAGTTTTCAATTCTCACAAAGGATATAGCAGCATCTGCAATGCCAATCAGCATTACGGACCAGAATGCAGAAGCTACAATCAGTTCCGCTCCAAAATTCATGCCGGTTGAAACTCTTTTGCCAACGTCAACCTCCCTAATAATCAAAACAGGCATGACCAGAGCTGCGACATACATCAGGCTTTGTAATGCCCCTAGGATAACTTTGGGGAGGGTATAATCGCGTTCTGGAAAATCAAAATTGGCACCAAAATGATTTAAAAATCCATAAAGGCCTGGGAGTTCATATATAAAAGTCAAAAAATTATTCAAAACAAATGCCGCACCAGCAAGGGCACTGGCAATCGCAATGTAATGCATACAATCGTTTAAGTATTTTTGATTAATCATGCGAGAGCTCACCGCAAAATAAAGCTACGAGGCCAATTGGCCTCGTAGCAAGTTTGTTTGAAGCGTTTAAACGTCGTAAATCCGGTTACGCTGTGCCAGATATTCACCTGTCGAGGTGCCCAGCCAGCCGCCAACTTCCTTACGGGCAGCCATGCAGCTTTCATGGATACGGTTTGCTAAGTCTGAATGCGCGCGTGCTTCTTCAAAAACAGCGTCTGCGCCTTCTGCCATAGCATCCCACACATCATCGTTGAATGAACGAATTTGCACGCCATGCTCTGTTGTCAGGCGCTTAAAGGCGGGACCAGACATACCGTTGTATTCTGACATCATCATTTCGTTTTCTGCTGTAGCAGCAGCTTCGATAATGGCTTTATCAGTGTCTGACAGATCTGCCCACCACTTTGCATTGAAGCCAGCAGCAATCATTGAGCCTGGCTCATGCATGCCAGCTGTGTAGTAGAACTTAGCCGCTTCATAGAACTTCATAATCTCATCGTTCCATGCACCAACCCATTCTGTCGCATCAATAGCACCTGAAACAAGATTTTCATAAATCTGACCCCCTGGAACTGTAACTGGTGAGCCACCGAGCTTACCGATAACATCACCGCCCAGGCCTGGGATACGCATTTTAAGGCCTTTGAAGTCGTCAGCTGAGTTGATTTCTTTGTTGAACCAACCACCAGCTTGTGTGCCTGTTGAGCCAGCCATGATTGCTTTCAATCCAAACTCGCCTGCTAACTCATCCCACAGTTCCTGACCGCCGCCATGACGGATCCACGCATTCATTTCTGTGTAGGTCAGTCCGAAAGGTACGGCTGTGAAGTAGCCGTAACCAGGGTGGCGGCCTTTCCAGTAATAATCAGCAGCGTGATAACCTTGCGCATTGCCTGAAGCGACTTCATCAAAGCTATCAAAAGCTCCGACACGCTCGCCGGCAGCGAAGTAGCTGACCTGAATGCGACCACCTGAAATTTTTTGGATGGTCTCAGCATAACGCTGCGCGCCTGTTCCCAATCCAGGGAAATCACGTCCCCATGTTGCGACAATTGCCATTTCAATCCGCTCTTGTGCTAACGCTGGCGTCGCAAGTGGTGCAGCGACTGCCCCAATAGCTGCGCCCTTAACGAAAGAACGTCGATTAATTTTTGCCATGTTTTCCTCCGAAACTAAGACTTGTTGTTATGGCGATAACAATAGTTTTAGAAATAGAGTTCGGCAACCCTTAAAGGTCTGAATATTATCCCGCGGCGATAATTTTGATCATTTGTGTTCAAAATGGAGTAAAATTTGGTTTCATTATGTGTAGTTGATCCTGACTTTGCGTTTACGCTCATTTAACCTAAAATCGTGTATTTTTGTGTTGACGCCTTTGTTTTGCTGGTGATGATGTGGACAGGTTCTTCAGCTGGAAGTCACTGCCAGTTCAAAAAGGGGCACATATATGCAAAAACAGTTTCAGATAAGAAAAACATGTGTCGATATTGTCGATGTATCAGTTACCCTGTTCAAAATAATGATCCCGACCCTGATTCTGGTCAAAATTCTCGAAGAAATTGGTGTAGTTTTAATACTGAACCAGATTATGGCCCCCTTAACATCCTTAATGGGTCTTCCTGTGGAAATGGCGATTGTGCTGACCACTACGATGCTGACCAACCCTTATGCCGGATTGATTGTGTTTTCCAATCTGCCTATTGGTGATGAATTTACAGTTGCACAGGCAACCATCCTGGCCAGTTTCATGTTGCTCGCACATTCTCTACCTGTTGAAGTTCTGATTGCCCGTAAAAGCGGTGTCAGAGCTCGGATGAGCCTATTTGTGAGGGTTGGAGGCGGCCTTTTGATGTGTGTGATTTTGAATTTCTTTTTTCAGGCAACCGGTATGCTTTCAGGTTCAGCCCTTGTCACGCTGCCACAGCTTTCTGCCACAGTTGGCATTCAGGATTGGGCCATTGAACAGATTAAAGCGCTGCTCTTTGTTCAGATTGTCATTATTGTGCTGCTGTTTTTTTTGGAAGGTTTGCGTGTTATTGGGGTTGAACGGCTTATCAAGCTGGCGCTAAGTCCTTTTTTGCGCTTCATGGGGGTTGGCGATAAAGCCGCGACTATAGCTGTTGTCGGGGTAACACTTGGGCTTGGCTTTGGCGGCGGTCTTCTTATTAAAGAGGTGTCATCAGGCAACATTCCTAAAGAGGATGTTTTCGGCGTGTTAAGCTTTTTAAACCTGTCTCATTCTGTATTTGAGGATACAGCTGTTGTGATGCTTTTGGGCCCTAGCCTGTTCATCGTTCTGGTGGGGCGGGTAATTTATGCAATGTTATTTGTATACATTTTGATGAAATTTGCTGCATCTCTGTCAGAAGAGATATGGAAACAGCATCTAACAAATGCGAACATTCCAGAACAGGCTAAATTTACTTAGGGAAAAGGCAGTCCAGGAGCCATAAAAATGTCATCTGTTTTGTCCAAATACCCCATCATTGTTGCTAATTCGTCGGTGCATGGTCAGGGCGTTTTTGCAACACGCACCATTTCTAAAGGGGAAGTTATAGAACGTTGTCCATATATTGTGATTGATGACGATGATCTAGCTGATATCAATAGGCTTCAAGACTATTTGTTCACCAGTCCTGATCAGCCAGGAGACTATCTGTGTGTTTTGGGTTATGGCATGATGTACAATCACAGTGACAAGCCCAATGCGGAATGGGAAATTGATGAGGATGATATTCAGTTTATTCGTTTCACCGCGCTAAAACCAATTGCTGATGGTGAAGAAATTTTCCAAAATTATGGGGATGAATACTGGGTAACGCGTTGTGATGATTAATGCGTATGTGGTTGATGTTATTATTATTATTATTATTATTGTTATAACAAACTCTCTTGCCAATAGAAAATCTTTTACGGGTGATTCAACAGTTCTAAAGGTCCACCAGATATTTGAAAATGAGGTTTCCTGCATCATTGAAGCAATATTCTAAAATTAGTAAACTTGGTAGAACTCGTTCCTCAGCTCCCAAGTTAGTTTCAAATTTTGATTTTCTTGACCGATTTTTGTTGGAGATTAAAATGGTAATCAGTTTTAACAATAAATCTAAAGGTTGGAATTTAAGGGCAGTACTTTAAACCCTAGTTCTGAAAGATAAATAAGTTGAAGCAAATCATTAGGTTTCTGCTTTGTTTGATTGTTTTGGTCTCTCACCCAATTTTTTCTTTGGGTGCTGTTTCGCCTGGTTGTGAAAATGCAACTAAAATAGACTCAAACGGAAAAACTTTTTGGAACACAAATTCTGAATTTATTGATCTTGTCAATGAAGCAGTTTCTTCAGGCTTGTCTCCAGAGCAATTTGCGTCTGAATGTGCTCAAAGCCAATCTCAGGAAGCGGACAACACCGATCAAAATAATAACGATCCAAAGAATCAGTCAGCAACAAATGAGACCCCCCAAGCTTCGGATGCCACTGGGCAGACTCCGGGAACTACCTCAACTCCTAGCCTCGCCGCAAAAGCAGCTGCCGCAACAGCGATTAATCCAGCTTGGTTAGCTCTGGGGTTAGCTGGAGCAGGTGGAGGTGGTGGAGGCGGCGGCGGGGGTGGCAGCGGAGCAGCCTCAGGGTCTTGCAGTTCATCTGGAAACTCTGTCGCATCTTTTGAAACAGCTGAGTATCTCGCAAGCTATGCCCTTAAAGAAATAAATGCTTCGAGCGCTTACGCATTAGGGTGCACAGGACAAGGTGTTACAGTCGCTGTTTTGGACGGACCATCAGACAGTGACCACCCAGATCTGGATGCAAATTATGTCACTGGCTGGGACGCTTCTCATAGCGATACTAATTCGGATTGTGGACGACTTGCTGGATGTACTGGCTCGCATGGTGTTCATGTAGCAGGCATAATTGCAGCTGAGAAAAATGGCTCTGGCATGCATGGAGTTGCGTATAATGCGAAAATTAAGCCAATTGCTATTTTTGATGATGCGGACTCAGATGACACTAACACCGTGCAACTCGCAACGGCTATTTCTCAGGGTAGTGGAAGTTCAATTGCTGTAATGAATAACAGTTGGGGCGCCGCAACAGTCAAGACATATAGTTCAGGTGGCAGTACCAGATATTATGTAGGGCCTGTTTCGGGTTCATCATTATCAGCTACAGAGTTAAACGCCTGGAAAACAGCAGTTCAAACTACGGTCGTGGTATTCGCAAATGGAAATGATGGCCAGAACAATTTGAACGGCAGAATGCATTCATGGTCATCCAACGCCGGAGCTTCTAGTGGTTCAACAGCTCACGCCGATTACCTGGGTTATCTAACTACAAGTGCTGAAACTAATCAGAATCTTCCTAGCTGGAGAGGCTCATATTTTTTAACTGATGCAAACTTGATTGGGAAGTGGTTAACAGTTGTAGCACTAAATGAAAATGACGCCATAACAAGCTATAGTAATGGGTGTGGAGTTGCTAAAAATTATTGTATTTCGGCGCCCGGTGGAGAGTTGAATTTTGGAAGAGATGCAGGAATATACTCCACTGTAAATCAGAGTGACTCAACAGAAAGTGGAGATTACGCATACAAACAAGGCACCTCAATGGCCGCTCCTGTCGTTTCTGGTTCAATTGCTTTATTGAAAGAACAGTTTCCAAATTTAACGCCCACACAGCTTGTTGACCTTTTGATCAGTACAGCAACAGATCTGGGAGCTGCTGGAGTAGATGAAGTTTATGGCGTGGGAAAGATTAATCTTGGCTCAGCTGCAACACCACAAGGTTTTACTTCTGTTGTTGATTTTAGAGGTAATCCAATACCCAACTCTCATAATTCTTCAACATACATTTCCTTATCACCAATTTTTAACTATGTGCGACCCGAAAGTATTTCCTTGGGTGTTTTTGATAAATACGAACGGGCATATGAGTGGCTGCCCCAAATAAAGAGCGAAACTGTTAGCTTTTCGTTAAGAGATAATTTTTCAAAGATTAATGCCCACGAAGATCAGATTTTGTACAAAAATAGAAGTTTTGAACTTGGGATTTTGGGCTTGTCGGAAGGTATTAACGAGGACGAACAGTTTGTAAAAAAATATTTTGTGAATTCTAAAATGAACGGCAGCCGCATCAAAGTTGCTTATGTTAGTAATCATGACAAACAAAGAGAAAAGTATTTAGATCCTGAGAATATCTATTTTATAGAAAAAATTTTCCCCGTGTTTGAGAAAGCTACGCTTGTTGAGAGTGAAACAAATATTAGTGATGACACGAAATTACTAAATTATAGTTTTATCGTAAAAAATAAGGGCACATCAGCATCAAGTTTTGGTGCAAAATTTGAAAAGCATAATCATAATTTTGAACTTGAGCTTGGGCTTTCGTCACTTTTGGAACATCAGTCGGTATTAGGGAGTAAATTTTCCGGTGCCTTTGAATTGGAAAGTGGAGCTCAGTCAGTAATTTTTGAGGCTGGTTTCAAAAAACAAATAGAAAAAAACTTCTTGGTAAATGGTCATGCAAATTTTTCAAAAACAAGAGCAAATTT
>CABYOG010000022.1 GCA_902520575.1 uncultured SAR116 cluster alpha proteobacterium | reverse complement strand
AGACTTCACAAATGCACCTAGCTGGCTGGGGGCCATAGACATAGGGCCTGAACGGTTTAGCAGATATTCAAGTCCGATTCGTATTTTTCCTGTCAGTTTATGCGCAAAGTCATTCAGTGTGCGCACATCCTTGACCTTATAAATGGTTCTGATCTGCAGGTGGTCTTGAAGGTTCTGTCCCACACCCGGCAGATTATGGCGAACCGCAATGCCGTTGCTCTGCAAAAGTTCAGGAGCACCAATGCCTGATAATTGTAAGAGCTGCGGTGTGCCGATGGCCCCACTGCATAAAATCACTTCCCTTCTGCAGCCTGCAAGTGCCACTCGGTTATGATGATGAAACTGCAGTCCGGCAACCTTGAGGCCAGTCAAAACAATCTTTTGAGCAGTTGCACCTGTCAGCACAGTCAGATTCTTGCGGCCCCGTGCTGGAGTAAGAAAAGCCGAAGAACTGCTCCATCGCCAACCACGTCTCTGATTGACCTGAAAGTAGCCGACACCTTCATTATTGCCGCGATTGAAATCGTCTATTGCTGGAATGCCAGCGGCGATACAGGCCGCCCTGAATTTATCCAATATATCCCATGATAGACGCTGCTCTTCAACACGCCATTCACCGCCAGAGCCATGCATATCATCGCCGCCGGCATAATGATCTTCTGACTTCTTAAAATAGGGCAGCACATCATCCCACCCCCAGTTTTCATTACCTAGCTGGCGCCAGTGTTCGTAATCTGCAGCCTGACCACGCATATAAATCATGCCATTAATCGAAGAACATCCTCCTAAGATGCGGCCACGTGGATAACTCAGTGACCGTCCGTTGAGCCCGTCAGCTGGAGCTGTTTTAAAACCCCAGTCTGTGCGCGGGTTACCCATACAATACAGATAGCCAACCGGTATCTTTGTCCAGATGTAATTATCACTTTCCCCTGCTTCCAAAAGCAGAACAGAAACAGACGGATTCGCTGAGAGCCTGTTCGCCAATGCACAGCCAGCGGTACCTGCACCAACTATGATATAGTCAAACGGGCCAATATCCTCTGCCAGAGTTTCTGTTTGTAGGGGTTTCATTTATCCAAGCCTTTAGCATCTGGTTTGTCTGAAACATAGCTGTACAGTGCGGTATGGTCTGCCTGCTGCCCAAGGGCAGATACGGCTGAATCAAGGCATGCTGCAAGAGCAGGCGTGACTGGTGTGGTGTAGCCAGCAGCCTCTATCAGCTCACGGGCGATATTTACATCCTTTGCCATAAGTTGCAGCGCAAAGCCGGAATTAAATGTTTCAGGTAACACAAATTTTTCCAGCTTCACTTCTGTTGTGTTATTCCGGCCTGTTGAACTGTTTATCACCTTGATGAATGTTTCTGGAGAAATGCCTGCATCTTTTGCTGTTGCCAGCGCCTGAAAGCTTGCAAGCAGACCAGCAGCAGACACGTAATTATTCAGAGCTTTCATCGCATGGCCTGCTCCAACGGGACCAACATGCTGCAGGTTTCCCATAGCGGTAAGAAGGGTCTGGACCCCACGGATGTCATCATCCTTGCCGCCAGCCATGATCATCAGCTCGGCACTGGCGGCTTTGGCCACCCCCCCAGATACAGGTGCATCGATGAAACAGCTTCCCTCAGCTGTGATGTCGTCTGCCAGGCTCAGGCTGTCTTGCGGATGGCAGGATGACATATCGATAATGGTTCCGGAAAAACCAACGCTAAGAACAGTCTCGCAAATAGACCGAACGGCTGGACCATCAGGTAGCATGGTGATTAAAGTATCGGTTTGCGCGAGATCGGTTAGCTGCTTAGCACGTTTAAAATCTGGGTTGAACTGAGCGGTTTGCCAAACGTTCGGATTAACGTCATAGCCAATCAGATTATCGGTTACTGCCAGCAAATGTGGGGCCATCACAGATCCCATTGCACCAAGGCCGCACCATCCCACCTTTTTTATATCAAAACGTTTTTGCACCTGTCTCATCTTTTGTGTCATTTGTGTCATTTATGAACCTATACAGTGTGTCATGGTGAGTTCAAAGTCTACGGTCTTTAATACTATGAAGCACAGACTGATGCTCTGCTATTACAAAAAAGGAAAAAAAGCGGTCATTTCGTCTCATCTGGGGCTTGATAGTCAGGGCTAATCCATGCTACATACCCGCATCGTTTTAAAAATTCTCCACAGCGGTTGATGCCTTAAAGAGACCGTTAGCGGGGGACGTGCACGTTTTGCAACAGGTGTAACCGGTTAGAGAGAAAGCTTTGGTGATGGCGAAAGTGTCTCCTGCACAATTTGTCAGACAAGTCAGACAGGAAATCTCCCGTATTTCCTGGGCGACGCGCCGCGACACCGGTTTGGCAACGATAACGGTTTTTGTGATGGCAAGCATTGCTGCCGTATTTTTCTTGCTTGTGGATATGGTGCTGTCGAACGTAGTTCAATTTGTTCTCGGATTTGGTGGCTGAGGGCTGAGTGAAATTAGGGAATTTGAGGTAGGTCTCGCATGGCGAAACGCTGGTATGTAGTCCACGTCTTTTCAGGTTCTGAGAAGAAGATGGCACAGTCGATTCTAGAGCAGGCTGAAACACATGGTCTGGATGAACAGATTGTGGATGTGATGGTGCCAACTGAAGAAGTAGTCGAGGTGCGACGGGGAGCTAAAGTGCAGTCGGAGCGAAAATTTTTTCCAGGATATATTTTGGTTAACATGGAGTTGACAGATACGACGTGGTCGCTGGTGCAAAGTCAACCACGTGTTACCGGTTTTCTGGGCGGCAAAGGAAAACCAGTTCCAATCACTCAGGCCGAAGCAGAACGGCTCATCCGACAAATGGACGAGGGAGTTGAACGGCCTCGCACAACAATCAGTTTTGATATTGGTGAGGAGGTCAGAGTGATTGAAGGGCCATTCGAAAGCTTCAACGGAGTTGTTGAAGAAGCTGATGATGAAAAAGAACGGTTGAAAGTAGCTGTGTCTATCTTTGGACGGTCAACACCAGTCGAACTTGAATACAGTCAGGTGGAAAAATCTAGCTGATGAACCTAGTAAGCAGCTGGTAAGATTTCTAGAGGAAAATAAAGGGTCTGAAAAAATGGCAAAGAAAATTGAAGGCTATTTAAAGCTGAACATTCCTGCAGGAGGGGCGAATCCGTCTCCGCCGGTGGGGCCTGCGTTAGGTCAGCGTGGTGTGAATATTATGGAATTCTGTAAGGCCTTTAATGCAGCAACGGAAAGCCTTGAAAAAAATATGCCTGTTCCGGTCGTAATTACCGTTTATCAGGATAAGTCTTTCACCTTCACGACAAAAACCGCACCAGTCAGCTATTTTCTTAAGAAGGCTGCAGGGCTGCAAAAAGGTTCTGGTGAACCTGGTCGGTCGGTTGCCGGCAAGGTGACAATCTCACAGGTTAAGGAAATTGCTGAACAGAAGATGAAAGATCTGAATGCAGTTGATATGGATGGTGCTGTTGCGATGATCAGCGGTTCTGCGCGGGCCATGGGTCTGGAAGTTGTGGAGGGCTAATTATGGCTAAGCTAACGAAAAAACAAAAGGCATTCGCCACGGATGTGGACCGCTCACGCGATTATTCTGTTGCAGATGCTGCTGCAATCGTCAAAAAAGGCGCAACAGCTAAATTTGATGAAACAATTGAAATTTCTTTGAATTTAGGTGTTGACCCGCGCCATGCAGACCAGATGGTCCGTGGAGCGGTAGCAATGCCAAACGGGACTGGTAAAGATGTGCGCGTGGCTGTGTTCGCACGTGATGACAAAGCCGACGAGGCAAAAGCAGCTGGTGCTGAATTTGTTGGGGCTGAAGAACTGGCTGAGTCTATACAAAACGGTGAGGATGGATTTGACCGGGTGATTGCTAGCCCTGATATGATGGGTGTTGTTGGTCGTCTGGGCAAAGTTCTGGGCCCGCGTGGACTGATGCCAAATCCGAAGTTGGGGACGGTGACGCCTGATGTGGCTGCAGCTGTAAAAACAGCAAAGGCTGGTGAAGTGCAATTTCGGGTTGAAAAGGCAGGGGTTGTACATGCGGGCATCGGTAAAGCTAGCTTTGACGCTGATAAGATTGCGGAAAATGCTACTGCTTTTATTGAGGCGATAAAAAAAGCTCGTCCATCTGGTGCTAAAGGAACGTATATTAAGAAAATTACGCTCAGCTCTACTATGGGATCAAGCGTATTTATTGATGACAGTTTGGCTGGGTAAATGCCTTGCCAGAAAGATATTCGTCGGTTTTCTTGGAAGCTGGCGGGTAAAGGCAGCAAACCTGATCTTGAGATCAGAAATGCTGTTAACCTGTCCAAGACTGCAGGTGGTTGTAATTATGGCAGCCTTAATGTCCTGCATAGACAAAGGGGAAAGCTGTAAAGCTTTGACTTTCTTTGGGCAGGCCTAGGGACACATATACCAAATTGTATATGTGTTTGGGTGAAACTGAGCAGGATCACTGATCTGGTTCTGTATTTATGAAGTGGAGATGATCAGGTGAACCGGATAGAAAAAGCCGAGCTGATCGAGACACTGCAATCTACCCTGTCTGAGGCAACTTCTGTTGTTGTTACTCATCAGATTGGCTTGACCGTTGCGGAAAGCAGCGAACTTCGGGCGCGCATGCGTGAAGCAGGAGCCGGCTTTAAGGTAACAAAAAACAGACTGACCAAAATTGCTTTGCAAGGCACTAAATACGAAGAAATGACAGAAATGTTCACCGGGCCAACAGCGATGGGAACTTCGCCAGATCCGGTGGCTGCTGCAAAAGTGCTCGTAAAATTTGCAAAGGAAAATGACAAGCTTACCATCGTTGGCGGTTCACTGGACGGCAAAATGCTGGATAAGTCTGGTGTCGAGGCGTTGGCCACAATGCCATCACTTGATGAGCTGCGGGCAAAGCTTGTGGGTTTAATGAATGCCCCGGCAACAAAATTAGCGCGTTTGTCGCAAGCACCTGCTGCGAAGTTGGCACGTGTTATTAAGGCACGGGCAGATCAATTGCAGTAGGCACATGCCGATTTGATTAGAAAGTTAAAGCTATAAGGAGATTATAATGGCTGATATACAAAAAATTGCAGAAGATTTGTCTTCTCTTACCGTTCTTGAGGCGGCTGAGCTGGCTAAATTGCTAGAAGAAAAATGGGGTGTATCTGCAGCTGCAGCACCTGTGGCTGTTGCCGCTGTTGGTGGTGGCGATGCCGGTGGTTCAGTAGCAGAGGAAAAGGATGAGTTTGATGTGATCCTTGCTTCACCCGGTGGCTCAAAAATCAATGTGATTAAAGAAGTCCGTACGATAACTGGATTGGGATTGAAAGAAGCAAAAGATTTGGTTGAAGGTGCGCCGAAGCCTGTAAAGGAAGGTGTAGCCAAGGCCGAAGCTGAAGAGCTGAAGGCCAAGCTGGAAGAAGCTGGCGCGACTGTAGAACTTAAGTAGTTGAGCGCGCGCAGTCTTTTCGACTGAATATGTTATGCACCGGGCTTCATATGAAGTCCGGTGTCTGGCGTTTATTAATGTGATCTGTTCTAAATGATTAGGACGAGATCGCAAACGAAGATAATTTTAGCTGAAGCGTGCCATAGTATTGATGGACCGCCAGCTTTTCAAACGAATGAGGTTAGCTGATGGCAAAACGTGTGAGCAGTTTGGATAGTCGTAAACGCGTAAGACGCACCTTTGGTCATCTGTCTGAAGTGGCACAGATGCCGAATCTTATCGATGTGCAGCGGTCAAGTTATGACCAGTTTTTGCAATTAGGTGTAGCCAAAGCAGACCGCACCAGTATAGGCCTTCAGGAAGCTTTCTCATCAGTCTTCCCTATTTATGATTTTGCTGGCCGGGCAATCTTGCAGTTTGAATCTTACGAGCTTGAAGCACCAAAGTATGATGTTGATGAATGTCAGCAGCGCGGGCTCACCTATGCATCGCCCTTGAAAGTAACCTTGCGCTTGGTAGTTTGGGAAATCGACGAGGACACAGGCGCAAAATCGATTCGGGACATCAAAGAACAGGATGTTTATATGGGTGATATGCCCCTGATGACCAACAATGGTACGTTTATTATAAATGGAACGGAACGAGTCATCGTATCGCAGATGCACAGGTCGCCCGGGGTGTTTTTTGACCATGATAAGGGCAAGACACACTCTTCAGGGAAATATCTGTTTGCTGCGCGGATTATTCCTTATCGCGGTTCCTGGCTTGATTTTGAATATGATGCTAAAGATATACTAAATGTCCGAATTGACCGTAAACGCAAATTGCCAGCTACAACTTTTCTAATGGCTCTGCCAGATGCTGAGTCAGATGAGATAATGACACAGGCTGTCGCAGATGGTCGCGAAATCGACCCATCTGAGCTGACCGGTATGAGTCGTGAAGATATTTTGTCGGTATTTTATGAGGGTTTAGTATACAGCCGCGACGGTGATGGCTGGAAGTGTGAGTTCCACGCAGCAAGCTATGCTGGCGTCAAATTGAACAGAGACCTTGTAAATGCAGAAACAGGGAAAGTTGCAGCCGAGACAGGCACAAAATTGACCCCGCGGGTAATGCGAAAAATTCAAGATGCCGGTCTTGCTTTCATCCGCATTGAGGAATCTGACATGCTGGGCCGTTTTGTGGCAACAGACCTTGTGGATTTGAATACGGGTATTGTTCTGGCTGAAGCTGGCGATGAAATCACGGAAGATACTCTGGCTGTGTTGCGAGACAATGATATCAGCGAACTCTCTGTCCTGGGCATTGATAACGTCAATATTGGTCCACATCTTCGCAATACGCTCGCAGCTGATCGCAATAATTGCCGAGAAGAGGCCCTTGTTGACATTTATCGCGTGATGCGCCCGGGAGAGCCGCCAACACTTGAATCTGCCCATGAACTGTTTAACAGCCTGTTCTTTGATTCTGAAAAGTACGACTTATCAGCAGTTGGCCGAGTCAAAATGAACGGCCGTTTGGAAATGGATGTTGAAGATTCAGTCCGTATTCTTCGGAAACAGGATATTCTTTCTGTTTTGAAAGTCCTTGTAGACTTGAAAGATGGGCGCGGCGAAGTTGACGATATTGACCATCTGGGCAACCGGCGTGTGCGCTCTGTGGGTGAGTTGATGGAGAACCAATATCGTGTTGGTTTACTTCGCATGGAACGGGCTATTCGTGAGCGTATGGGGTCAGTTGAAATCGATACTGTGATGCCCGCAGACTTAATCAATGCCAAACCAGCTGCGGCTGCTGTTCGTGAATTTTTTGGTTCATCTCAATTATCGCAGTTTATGGATCAGACTAACCCACTTTCTGAAATTACCCATAAGAGGCGTGTGTCTGCGCTTGGTCCTGGCGGTCTTACACGTGAGCGCGCTGGATTTGAGGTTCGTGACGTGCATCCGACTCACTATGGCCGTATTTGTCCGATTGAGACGCCTGAAGGCCCCAATATCGGCCTGATAAATTCACTAGCAACATATGCCTTGATAAATCGTTACGGTTTCATTGAAACCCCTTACCGCAAGGTTGTAGACGGTAAGGTTACAGACGATTACCGCTATATTTCAGCTATGGAAGAGGGCCGTTTTACAATCGCGCAGGCAAATGCAGAGCTTGATGCCAAGGGTAATTTTGTTGGTGAACTAATCCCAGTTCGCCGGGCAGGTGAAATTGGATTAGCACGGCCAACAGACATCGAATATGTTGATGTGTCTCCAAAGCAACTTGTATCTGTTGCTGCAGCATTGATTCCGTTTCTTGAAAATGATGACGCAAACCGTGCTTTAATGGGCTCAAACATGCAGCGTCAAGCTGTGCCACTACTTAAGGCAGAGGCACCAATTATTGGTACTGGCATGGAAGCCCGCGTTGCTCGTGACTCAGGCGTGACAATCGTCGCAAGACGGGATGGTATTGTTGACCAAGTGGATGCAACACGGATTGTTGTGCGCACAGACGATATTGGTGATGCGACAGCCTCACCTGTCGACATCTATTCTCTATTGAAGTTTCAGCGGTCAAACCAGAACACAACCGTCAATCAGCGACCGTTGGTCAAGGTAGGCGACCAAGTGAAAACGGGTGACATTATCGCAGATGGACCGTCAACGGAAGATGGCGAATTAGCACTCGGCCGGAACGTTCTGGTCGCCTTTATGCCATGGAATGGCTATAATTTTGAGGATTCCATCCTAATAAATGAGCGAATCGTCCGCGATGATGTGTTCACATCTATTCACATTGAAGAATACGAGGTGATGGCGCGAGATACGAAGCTAGGTCAAGAAGAGATTTCACGTGACATTCCGAATGTTGGTGAAGAAGCCCTAAAAAACCTTGATGAGGCTGGTATTGTTTATGTTGGTGCAGAAGTTGGTGCAGGTGACATCCTGGTTGGGAAAGTGACGCCGAAAGGTGAGACACCAATGACCCCTGAAGAAAAATTATTAAGGGCAATCTTTGGTGAAAAAGCCTCTGATGTTCGTGATACCTCACTGCGGGTTCCTCCTGGTGGGGCGGGAACGGTTGTCGAAGTGCGCGTATTTTCACGCCGTGGTCTGGAGAAAGATGAGCGCGCACGGGCGATCGAACGTGCGGAAATTGAACGTCTGGCTAAAGACCGTGATGATGAGCAGTCTATTTTGGAAGGCGGCTACTCAAGCCGGATGAATTCACTTCTGAAAGGCCAGAAAGTTGCTACAGGCCCAAAAGATTTAGGCACGAATACAGTTTTAACGGCTGAATTACTGGATGGGCTAACCCGGAACCAGCTATCGCAAGTTGCTGTGCAGGATGATGGCGTTCAAAAGTCTGTAGAGGCTCAGAATGCCAATTTTGAACAGGCAATCAAAGCACTTGATGGTCGTTTCAGTGATAAGGTTGATAAGCTGCAGCGGGGTGACGAGCTAATGCCAGGTGTGATGAAGATGGTCAAAGTCTTCGTTGCGGTCAAACGCAAGCTACAACCAGGAGACAAGATGGCTGGCCGTCACGGCAATAAAGGAGTTATTTCCCGGATTATGCCAGCAGAGGATATGCCCTATCTAGCAGATGGAACTCCTGTTGACATAGTTTTAAACCCGCTTGGGGTGCCGTCGCGTATGAATGTGGGGCAGATTCTTGAAACTCATCTGGGATGGGCTGCCCGAGGCCTTGGCGAACAGGTGGGCAAAGCAGCTGAAGCTGCGCAAGCTAGTGGTGAGATTAAAAAACTGCATGGCCTTCTCAAGGACATTTATCCTGAGGATCAGTATAAGGAGAAACTTGGCGCTATGGATGACCAGCAGGTTATTGAGCAAGCCAATCTGCTGTCACGCGGAGTGCCGATGGGCACTCCGGTATTTGATGGTGCGCGAGAAGCAGATGTGGTTAGCCTGCTAGGAAAGGCTGGTCTATCTGAAACTGGTCAGGAAACACTTATAGATGGCCGTACCGGTGAGGTTTTCGACCGTCCGGTCACAGTTGGTTATATTTACATGCTGAAACTACATCATCTTGTTGATGAAAAAATTCATGCTCGATCTATCGGTCCTTACAGTCTGGTCACCCAACAACCGCTAGGTGGCAAGGCCCAATTCGGGGGACAGCGCTTCGGTGAAATGGAAGTCTGGGCGCTGGAAGCTTATGGGGCGGCTTACACGCTTCAGGAAATGTTAACAGTTAAGTCTGATGATGTTTCTGGTCGAACAAAGGTATATGAGGCCATTGTCCGCGGTGATGATGACTTCGAGGCTGGTATTCCGGAATCCTTCAATGTTCTCATAAAAGAGCTGCGCTCTTTGGGCTTGAATGTTGAACTGCATGATGCAGAAATGTGATCTCATTCAAAAGCAGATAAGCTTTCCGGAATGTATGATAATTAAAACGCTTTAGGAGTTGCGTAACATGAACGATCTGATGAATCCATTTGGTCAGCCAAAAGCTGCTCAGAGTTTTGATAAAATCCAGATTTCAATCGCCTCACCAGAACGTATCAGGTCATGGTCTTTTGGTGAAATCAAGAAGCCAGAAACCATCAATTATAGGACCTTCAAACCTGAGAAAGATGGGCTATTTTGCGCCCGTATATTTGGTCCTGTGCGTGATTATGAATGTCTATGTGGCAAATATAAGCGAATGAAATATCGTGGCATTATCTGTGAGAAATGCGGTGTTGAAGTGACTCTTTCAAAAGTCCGACGTGAGCGCATGGGACATATTGAACTAGCCGCACCTGTTGCTCATATCTGGTTTCTGAAATCATTGCCAAGCCGTATTGGCCTACTTGTGGATATGGCCCTCAAGGATCTGGAGAAAGTTCTTTATTTTGAAAACTTTGTTGTCATAGAACCAGGCCTTACTTCTCTTGAGAAGGGCCAGCTCCTGTCAGAAGAGGAATATTACGACGCGCAGGACGAATTTGGGGATGACGCTTTCGAAGCTGCGATTGGTGCTGAGGCGATCAAAATCATTCTGAGCGCTCTCGAACTGGATACTGAACGTGAAACGATACGTGAAGAGCTCCGGGAAACAGGGTCAGAGGCGAAGCGAAAAAAGCTGGTTAAGCGACTAAAGCTGATTGATGCGTTTCGTGAATCCGGTTGTCGTCCAGAATGGATGATCCTGGATGTTGTGCCTGTTATCCCCCCTGAATTGCGCCCGCTAGTGCCCTTAGATGGCGGTCGTTTTGCCACATCCGACCTAAATGATTTATATCGCCGTGTCATCAACAGAAATAATCGTCTAAAGCGTCTGATAGAACTGCGTGCGCCAGATATAATTGTACGTAATGAAAAGAGGATGTTGCAAGAAGCTGTTGACGCATTGTTTGATAATGGTCGACGTGGGCGAATCATTTCTGGTGTGAATAAGCGGCCACTGAAGTCTCTATCAGACATGTTGAAAGGTAAGCAGGGCCGTTTTCGACAGAACCTGCTGGGTAAGCGCGTTGATTATTCTGGACGGTCTGTGATTGTGGTTGGACCTGAGCTAAAGCTGCATCAATGTGGTTTGCCCAAGAAAATGGCTTTGGAATTGTTCAAGCCGTTCATATATTCAAAGCTCGAAATGTATGGGCTCGCCAGCACCATTAAGGCGGCAAAGCGAATGGTAGAAAAAGAGCGGCCGGAGGTTTGGGATATTCTTGAACAGGTTATCCGTGAGCATCCTGTTATGCTAAACCGGGCGCCAACATTGCACCGCTTGGGCATTCAGGCATTTGAACCTGTTCTTGTTGAAGGCAAGGCTATACAGCTTCATCCGCTTGTTTGTACAGCATTCAATGCTGATTTTGATGGGGACCAGATGGCGGTGCACGTCCCATTGTCCCTGGAAGCCCAGCTTGAAGCGCGTGTATTGATGATGTCAACAAACAACATCCTCAGTCCTGCAAACGGGAAGCCCATTATTGTGCCTTCTCAGGACATCATATTGGGGCTTTATTATCTGTCAATGGAGCGTGAGGGTGAGAAGGGTGAAGGCATGGCCTTTGCTGATATTCAGGAAATTTTACTAGCGCTTGATAACGGTTCTGTGAGTTTGCACGCCAAAGTCAAAGCTCGTGTTAGCACTTTTGATGAAGCTGGTCAGCCAGTAACGCGCGTTATGGATACAACTCCCGGCCGTGCCCGTCTTGCTGACCTGTTGCCAAATAATCCGAATGTAACCTTTTCGCTGGTCAACAAGCTTATGACAAAAAAAGAAGTGTCAAATGTCATTGACTATATTTATCGACATTGTGGGCAGAAGGACACCGTAATTTTCTGTGACCGTCTTATGGGTCTTGGATTTATGCAAGCCTGTCAGTCTGGAATTTCATTTGGTATTGCTGATCTTACTACGCCTGAATTGAAAGCAAAATTCGTATCTGATGCAGAAACACAGGTTGAAGAATTTGAACGTCAATATCTAGACGGCTTCATCACTCAAGGTGAAAAATATAACAAGGTAGTTGACGTATGGTCACGCTGTTCTGATCAGGTTGCTGATGAGATGATGAAGGGGATCTCAACAGAAAAGAGAGGTGAGCCAATTAACTCGGTGTGGATGATGGCTCATTCAGGAGCTCGTGGTTCTGCTGCCCAAATCAAACAGCTCGCTGGTATGCGTGGGCTGATGGCCAAACCATCGGGTGAGATCATCGAAACGCCAATTAAGTCCTCCTTTAAAGAAGGCCTTAATGTGCTAGAGTATTTCAACTCAACTCATGGAGCACGCAAAGGCCTCGCAGATACAGCGCTTAAAACAGCAAACTCTGGTTACCTGACACGTCGTTTGGTTGATGTAGCACAGGACTGCATCGTGACGATCCATGATTGCGGCACTAAGCAGGGTATTACAATCAATCATGCGATGAACGGGTCGGAAATTGTTGACCCACTGTCGGAGCGTATTCTTGGGCGTTTCCTGGCTGCCGACCTGTGTCATATGCAGACAGGTGAAGTCATTGTTGGGGCTGGAGAAATGGTCACCGAAGACCATCTAGAAAAAATTGAAGAATCTGGAAATGACCAGGCTTATGTGCGTTCTGTTTTGGTGTGTGAGTCAAGTGTGGGTGTATGTGGCACCTGTTATGGACGTGATTTGGCCAGAGGCACAACTGTTAATATAGGTGAAGCTGTCGGTGTTATCGCTGCACAGTCAATTGGTGAGCCTGGAACACAATTAACTATGCGGACTTTCCATGTTGGTGGGGCTGCTCAGCGAGGTGCAGAAGCTAACAATATTGAATCAACAGCTGCCGGTACAGTGAAACTGCAAGAGGTAAGTTTAGTTCGTGGTGCAGATGGTAAGCCTATTGTCATGAGCCGGTCGGCAGAGCTTACGATTGTCAATGAACAGGATGCCGAACGGGCGCGTTACCGTCTGCCTTATGGTGGTAAGCTATTTTTTGAAGATGGAGATACAGTCAATCCTGGTGATGTTCTGATTGAATGGGACCCATACACAATTCCGATTATCACAGAGTTGGAAGGGGTCGCTAACTATGTTGATTTGACGGATGGTGTTTCTGTACGGGAAGTCGCAGACGAAGCAACAGGAATTATCAGCAGAGAAGTGATAGAAAGTAAGCAGACAGGAAAATCAGCTAATCTACGACCGCGAATTACGATGCGGGATGCAAATGGTGAGGTTTTGAATTTATCGAATGGAAATGAAGCCAGATACTTCTTACCGGTAGGGGCGATTCTGTCTGTTGAAAATGGTGCGGAGGTAAAAGCTGGTGATGTAGTGGCCCGTATTCCTCGTGAATCCTCGAAAACACGTGACATTACCGGTGGTTTGCCGCGAGTAGCTGAACTTTTTGAAGCACGCCGTCCCAAGGATTTTGCCGTGATTAGTGAAACTGATGGACGTGTTGAGTTTGGAACAGATTATAAAGCCAAGCGTCGCATACGGGTTGTGCCAGTTGATGATAGCATTGAACCGGTAGAATATTTGTTGCCGAAGGGGCGTTCGCTTGCTGTGAATGAAGGTGATACAGTCCGAAAAGGCGATTTGCTTCTTGATGGGTCGCCGGTGCCACATGATATTTTGAATATCCTTGGGGTGGAGGCACTCGCCGACTATCTAGTTAAGGAAATCCAGGATGTATACCGTCTACAAGGAGTGAAAATCAACGATAAGCATATTGAGACGATTGTTCGCCAGATGCTGCAAAAAGTGGAAGTCGAGGATGGGGGAGAAACAACTCTGCTGGTTGGTGAACAGGTTGAGCGGGAGGAATTCGCAAAAGCGAATGAAGTTGCTGAGGCTGAAGGCTTTGCGCCGGCCAAGGCGCGGCCTGTGCTACTCGGTATCACAAAAGCATCTTTGCAGACTCGTTCATTCGTATCTGCGGCCTCTTTCCAGGAAACAACACGGGTGCTGACTGAGGCATCTGTTTCTGGACGTGAAGACAGGTTGGAGGGCTTGAAAGAAAATGTCATCGTTGGCCGGTTGATCCCAGCAGGCACTGGATCAGTTATGAATCGTTTGCGAGCAATCGCATCTGAGAGGGATAAAACTATTTCCCTGAAACGGGCTGAAGCTGAAACACAGCAAGCAGAACTTACGGCTGAGGCCAGCTTTGATGATGCAGAAGTCTCCGAATTGCCAGCTGAATAGATGCTGAACTATTGATTTGGATAGGTTGGTAGCATCTTCAGTATGATTCGGAAGAAAATTTAGGGTGTTAGGGACAAAATAAAACTTGACCCTAGTGCCTTTTCGCCCTTATAGTCCGCGGAACCTTGTTGACTCAGGTGGTAGGTGATGTCCAGACATATGTCTCTAAAGGTCGGAAACCTAGACGCTGGGTAGAATACACAAGGTAAGAATCTTATCCCCACTGGGGAACAAAAGACAGTCAAGTCGGCGGTGCCGAACCGGCTGTTTTGTTTTTTTATTTTTGTACGGGTAGTAAAGGGCTTGTTATGCCAACAATTAACCAGTTGATCCGTCACGGGCGCTCACGACCGACATCGCGAAATAAAGTGCCGGCCATGGAAGCGTGTCCGCAAAAGCGCGGTGTGTGCACGCGTGTCTACACGACGACCCCAAAAAAGCCAAACTCAGCTCTGCGTAAGGTTGCGCGTGTCCGCCTGACGAATGGATTTGAAGTCACAAGTTATATTCCAGGCGAGGGGCACAATTTGCAGGAGCACTCTGTTGTGCTTATTCGGGGTGGACGGGTGAAGGACTTGCCGGGTGTGCGTTATCATATCATTCGTGGCACGCTTGATACTCAAGGTGTTTCAGATCGCCGTCAACGCCGGTCTAAATACGGGGCCAAACGGCCTAAATAAGGAGCAGTTATGTCACGTCGTCGTAAAGCTGAAAAACGCCCTGTACTTCCAGATCCAAAATATAAGGATACTGTTGTTTCTAAATTCATGTCTTGCCTGATGTTTGATGGCAAACGTTCGGTCGCTGAAAAGATTGTTTATGGTGCTTTTGACCAGATAGGAACAAAATCGGGTAGTGAGCCAACAAAAATCTTTCATGATGCACTCGAAAATGTGCGCCCTCATCTGGAAGTGCGTTCTCGTCGAGTAGGCGGTGCAACCTATCAGGTGCCTGTTGAGGTTCGTGCCGACCGGGCTCAGGCTCTTGCCATTCGTTGGTTGATTGATAGTTCTCGAAGGCGAGGGGAGACCACCATGGTGGGCCGTTTATCGGGTGAGTTGATGGACGCTGCAAATAACCGCGGCAATGCTGTAAAAAAACGTGAAGACACACACAAAATGGCTGAAGCCAACCGTGCGTTTTCGCATTATCGTTGGTAGTTTAAGTATTTGTAGACGGAGTTAAAGCCCATGTCTCGACAGTACCCTCTGGAACGTTACCGTAATTTTGGTATTATGGCGCACATCGATGCCGGTAAGACCACCACAACAGAACGCGTTCTCTATTATACAGGCAGGTCGCACAAGATTGGTGAGGTGCATGATGGCGCGGCCACGATGGATTGGATGGAGCAAGAGCAGGAACGCGGAATTACAATTACATCTGCGGCAACGACTTGCTTTTGGTTTAGGACCGAAGATGGCGAGACACCATCCGGTGAGCATGGCACAGACCCTGACGATGCAAAATTCCGTTTCAATATTATTGACACACCAGGGCACGTTGATTTCACGATTGAAGTTGAACGTTCACTGGCTGTATTGGACGGTGCGGTTTGTGTCCTGGACGCAAATGCTGGTGTTGAGCCGCAGACTGAGACAGTTTGGCGTCAGGCGGATCGTTATGAAGTCCCCCGAGTAGTATTCGTTAACAAGATGGACAAAATCGGTGCGGATTACTTCAACTGCGTTGCAATGATAAAAGATCGAACCGGGGCTACACCTCTCCCAATTCATATGCCGATCGGAGCTGAAAATGAATTTGAGGGGCTCGTGAACCTGGTGACCATGCAAGAATGGGTGTGGAATTCTGAAGACCTGGGCGCGAGCTGGGATCTGCGGGAAATCCGTCCTGAGTTGAAAGATAAAGCAGAAGAAATGCGTGCTGAGCTTATCGAGCTAGTTGTTGAACAGGATGATGACGTTATGGAAGCGTTCCTTGAAGGGGACGAACCTGACTTTGATACAATTCAACGTCTAATTCGTAAAGGCACTTTGAACATGTCATTTGTGCCTGTCATCTGCGGCTCTGCATTCAAAAATAAAGGTGTTCAACCTATGTTGAACGCCGTAATTGATTACCTGCCTGGCCCGTTAGATGTACCATCTTATAAAGGCTTTAAGCCAGGTGATGTAACAGAAACGCGCGATATAGAGCGCAGTGCTGATGACCAGCAGCCATTTACGGGTTTAGCTTTCAAAATTATGAATGACCCTTTTGTTGGTTCACTGACTTTTGTGCGGATTTATTCTGGTTCGTTGAAGAAAGGCGATAGCCTAATGAATTCGACAAAAGGGGATCGTGAGCGTGTTGGTCGAATGATGATGATGCATTCGAATAACCGTGAAGAAATTGATGAGGCTTTTGCTGGTGATATTGTTGCGTTGGCAGGGATGAAGAAGACCACAACCGGCGATACGTTATGTGATCCGGTTCAGCAAGTGGTGATGGAAACAATGACTTTCCCTGATCCAGTTATTGAAATTGCTGTTGAGCCAAAATCGAAAAATGATCAGGAAAAGATGAGCACTGGTTTGCAACGTCTAGCTGCTGAGGACCCTTCCTTTCA
>CABYOG010000021.1 GCA_902520575.1 uncultured SAR116 cluster alpha proteobacterium | reverse complement strand
CAAGCTAGCCAGTTACTGTTCCGGGCAGAATATAAAAGGTTTCAGGCTGCACCAGGTCCCAAGGTGACAGCGCGGGCCTTTGGTCGAGACAGGCGCTTGCCATTGACATCCGGCTTTCTTCCCCAAATTATGGAGAAATTATGAAACCTGCAAAAGTTCGTTTTGCGCCAAGCCCAACGGGCATGCTTCATGTCGGTAATTTACGCACAGCTCTGATTAATTATCTGTTTGCTCGAAACGCCGGTGGGTCATTCATGTTGCGGATAGATGATACTGATGATACCCGCTCAACAGTTGAATTTGAGGTGGCCATTCGTGAAGATTTGCAATGGATGGGCATGCAATGGGATGAGGAAGACAGACAGTCAGCCCGCCTAGCACGTTACGATGAAGCGTTGAAGATGTTGGTGGCAAGTGGCCACGCTTATCCTTGCTTTGAAACTCAGGAAGAGTTATCGCTGAAGCGCAAATCCCAGCTTATGGCAGGAAAGCCACCAGTTTATGACCGTTCTGCCTTGGCATTAACAGAAGCGGAAAAACAGAAATTAGTAGCTCAAGGACGACAGCCTCATTACCGGTTTCTGCTCAAACATGATGAGGTTAACTGGACAGATCTGGTGCGCGGTAACGTATCATATCACATGTCCAGCCTGTCTGACCCTGTCTTGATAAGAGAGGATGGCCGGGTCATTTATACACTTGCTTCAGTTGTGGATGACATTGATCACGGTATCACGACAATTCTTCGCGGCGAGGACCATGTTACAAACTCAGCTGCCCAAATTCAGCTATTTCTAGCACTTGGCGCCCAGCCGCCGGCCATGGGACATCTAGCCCTGCTGGCAGGTACAGATGGAGAGGGGCTGTCAAAACGCCTGGGCAGTCTTTCTGTTCGCCAATTGCGCGAGGAAGGGGTGGAAGCACTGGCCCTTGCCAGTCTGTTAGCGCGAATTGGCACATCAGCACCGATCATAGCGCAGCCCTTAATGGCCGATATTATTGCCGAATTTGATATCAATAGCTTTGGACGGGCAACACCAAAATTCTCTTCTGATGAATTGATGCAGATAAATGCCCGTGTACTGCAGCAACTTGATTTCAGAGTTGTAAATGGTCGTCTTTCTGACAGAGGTCTGGGCTCTGTTGACGAGGGTTTTTGGCTTGCAGTGAGAGGCAATATCACAACATTGACAGAAGTTGCAGATTGGTGGGCAGTTTGTCATCAGCCTGTTGTACCGGAAATTGAAGACCCTGATTTGCTTGCTGTTGCACTGGAAAAACTACCTGAAGGACCATTTGGCCAAGAGAGTTGGTCTGTATGGACAAAGGCAGTAGGAACTGCTGCAGGTAAGAAAGGCAAGTCTTTGTTCATGCCGTTGCGAAAGGCACTCACTGGCCGGGCGTTTGGCCCTGATATGGGCGTTTTGCTGTGTTATATGAAAGCTGAAACTGTCAGGCAGAGGCTCGCTGGACAGATAGCCTGAAACATCTGAGAACTGATAAAAATATGATGTGAAGATAATGGATATTGTTCTCTATAATACAAAGGCAAAGGAAAAGCAGGTCTTCTTGCCGATTCAGCGTGATCATGTCCGGTTGTATGCCTGTGGGCCGACTGTCTATGACAGAATTCATGTTGGCAATGCCCGTCCGCTTGTCGTATTTGACGTTCTTGTCCGTCTTTTGCGTGCAGCCTTTACGAAAGTCACTTATGTGCGAAATATAACAGATGTTGATGATAAAATTAATTCAAGAGCTGCGGAACGCGGTATCTCGATCTCTGAATTGTGTGAGCAGACTATTTTTAGTTTTCATAAAGACTGTGAAGCTTTGAACGTGCTATCTCCTGATATTGAGCCACGCGCAACGGAACATATTACGCAGATGGTTGCGATGATCACTGGGCTCATTGAAAAGGGGTTTGCTTACGAAGCAGAGGGCCACGTTTTGTTTGCTGTTGAAAAGATGCCGGATTATGGCCAGCTTTCAGGTCGCAGCATTGATGAAATGGTTGCTGGCGCTCGAGTTGAAATTGCGCCTTACAAGGCACATCCAGCCGATTTTGTGCTCTGGAAACCATCAAAAGCAAAAATCCCAGGCTGGGACAGCCCCTGGGGCCGAGGTCGGCCGGGATGGCATATTGAATGTTCAGCTATGTCAGCAGGTTATCTGGGTGAAGAGTTTGATATTCATGCAGGCGGTCTTGATCTGGTTTTCCCTCATCACGAAAATGAAATTGCACAATCACGCTGTGCGCATGGCACAGCTCAAATGGCTGCGTTTTGGGTGCATAATGGTTATGTGACTGTTGAAGGTGAGAAAATGTCCAAATCATTGGGCAATTTCACTACAGTTGAAGATGCACTTCAGCGGCACAGGGGAGAGGTGATTAGGTTTAGCCTGTTATCCGCACACTACCGCGCGCCATTTGATTTTTCTGATGCTGCGCTCCAGCAAGCCCGCACGGTTCTGGATAAATTCTATCGGGCAGTATCCGTCGCGGACAGAGCTGATATCATCACAGATTTAACTTTGCTAGACACTGAATTTATTACCGCATTGGCGGATGACATGAATACGCCGCTAGCCATCAGCTGCCTGCACCGTCTAGCTGTTGAGGCGAATAAGGGCCAACTGGCAAGCGCGCGTCAGCTTTTATCCTGCGCCTCTATGCTTGGCTTGTTGACAGATGAAAACTGGTTTGCGGGCGAGGCAGATAGTAGCAAGGCGACTTTTGAAATTGAACGTGCTATCGAAGCCCGCAATCAGGCGCGCGCATCACGCGATTTTGCCGAGGCAGATCGGATCCGCGACAAGCTTGCTGAGCAGGGGATAAAATTACTGGATGGCCCTGATGGCACACGTTGGGAGCGTCTCTAAAAGCAATCCGCCAGAAGCTTGATTTGCGCTTGCCCTGTAAATAAGCTACAACCCGTGACCATTGCTCATCTGGGGGAAGTGACAACAGATGGGGTAAGTTAAAATAGGGATATATACATGTCTGACCAGCGGACTGACGATTTTATAATAATTTTTGATACAACCCTTCGCGATGGTGGGCAGACAAGAGGTGTTGATTTTTCAGCTGCTGATAAGCAGTTCATTGCACAGGCACTCGATGAATTTGGGATAGACTATGTTGAAGGTGGCTGGCCGGGGGCCAATCCAACCGATGATATGTTTTTCAGCAAAGATCAAAAGTTAAAAAACGCAAAGCTCGTTGCCTTTGGCATGACACGTCGCGGGGGGCGTTCTGTTGAAAATGACCCAGGCTTAAATGCTATCCTTAATGCCAAGACAGATGCGACCTGTCTGGTTGGCAAGACTTGGGATTTTCATGTCACCACAGCGTTGAATATTGAGTTAGACGAAAATCTACGGATGATCACTGAATCAGTAGCTGCTGCAAAAGCGCGTGGCCATGAATCTATGTTTGACTGCGAACATTATTTCGATGGGTATAAAGCCAATCCAGATTATGCTCTGTCCTGCGTACAGGCAGCTCATCAGGGTGGGGCATCATGGGTCATCTTATGTGATACGAATGGCGGCAGCCTTCCCGATGAAGTTTATGAAATTGTGACGGCTACAAAAAAGGCTTACCCCAATGTTAGGCTGGGAATCCACTGCCATAATGACAGCGGTGTTGCTGTTGCAAATTCATTAGCCGCAGTAAAGGCAGGCGCACGTCAGGTTCAAGGCACATTGAATGGGTTGGGTGAGCGGTGTGGCAACGCTGATTTGATTACACTTATTCCGGCTCTGATGCTGAAGCAGGGTTATCAGACCAATATTCCAAAAGATAAGCTGTCCAGGTTGAAACCTCTCTCTAAAATGTTGGATGAGCGCCTAAACCGTCAGTCGGACGCACATGCTCCTTATGTGGGCGATGCTGCATTTGCACATAAAGGTGGACTGCATGCTTCAGCTGCTCAGAAAGATTCGCGAACCTACGAACATATAGTTCCAGAGATTGTAGGTAACCAGAGAAGCTATCTGATTTCTGATCAGACAGGCCGTTCAAACATTTTGGCTCGCTTTAAAGAGGTTGGCATTGAGATTGACAGCAAAGACAGCCGCATTGAAAGCCTGATTTCTGAAGTAAAACACAAAGAATTCAGTGGCTGGGCCTTTGACAGTGCGGAGGCCAGTTTTGAGCTTCTGGCCCGCCGTCGGCTGGATGGCGTGCCGGACTATTTCGAAATTGGCCGCTTCCGCGTGATGGACGAACGGCGCTTTAATGCTAGGGGTGAACTTGTCGTTGAATCAGAGGCCACCGCTTCTATTTTGGTCAATGGCAAAACACATCATGAAGCCGCTGTTGGCAACGGGCCGGTAAATGCAGTTGATACAGCAATCCGAAAAGCGTTAAGTCAGGTTTACCCCTTATTATCAGATGTTGAACTGATTGATTATAAGGTTCGCATTCTTCCTGCCAATGAACAGTCAAGTGGCACGGCGGCAACGACCCGTGTGCTGATTGAGTTTGCTGATTCTAAAGGGCAAAACTGGCGCACGGTCGGGGTATCAACAAATATCATTGATGCTTCAGTCATTGCGCTGTCAGATGGCATGTGCTGGAAGCTTCTACATGCTGGCGTGATTGTTTGATGTAAACGCTGCGAATAGATGAGTATTACGCCTGTTCAGATCCCCGCTGCACTTACACCAGTTGTTATTCTTGCACGACCGCAGATGGGTGAAAATATAGGCGCAGCGGCCAGAGCAATGAAGAATTGCGGATTAATGTCTTTGCGACTTGTCACCCCGCGTGATGGCTGGCCCAACCCTGCAGCCGAACCCATGGCCAGTAATGCTGCAGATATTCTTGAAACAGCAGAGGTTTATGACAGTTTGCCAGATGCACTGTATGATATTGGTTATCTTGTGGCGACGTCTGCACGTCCGCGCAATATGGAAAAACCCGTATTTACGCCGCGTGAAGCGATAACCGAACTAGTTAAACGACAGGCATCGCAGCATCAAGGCGAAAGTCAACGTTCTGCCCTACTGTTCGGAGCAGAGCGGTCAGGTCTTAATAATGAGGAATTGATGTTAGCTGATTGTGTCGCCCAGGCGCCGTTAAATCCAGAATCAATGTCCCTGAATTTGGCGCAGGCTGTTCTGCTTATGGCGTGGGAATGGCGTATGGCTACCCTTGCTGACAGCGAGCAGCTGGCAGATGGGCCAGAAGGAGTGTCAGCCCCTGCAGATTTGGAAAAGCGGGCTTATTTTATGTTACGTCTGCAGGACGTTTTGGAACGCGAAGGGTTCTTCAGCAATGCTGAAATGGCCCCGATTGTGCATCGTAACTTGACCTGCCTTCTTGCTCGAAGCGCGCCAACTGAGCAGGAACTAAATACATTGCACGGAATCCTGACACATTTTGAGCGGAATACAGAAGCTGGCGGCGACAATTCTTGACATCTGAATAGGAAATCGTATACTCCCGCGCATTCCTGGGAAAGTTGACATAAAGGAAAGCTTTACGCCACGGTAATCATACCCTACCGGGACAACAAAAGGATAAAAAGTCAATGGCACCAAAAACCGAACATAAACGTCGTTCATCCAAGCATAAAATTGACAGACGACTCGGCGTCAATCTGTGGGGTCGCGCGAAATCACCATTAAATGCGAGATCCTACGCGCCTGGCCAGCATGGCCAGCGTCGCAAAAAGCCAACTGATTTCGGTATTCAGCTGATGGCCAAGCAAAAGTTGAAAGGCTATTACGGAAACATTGGCGAAAAACAGTTCAAAAAATATTACCAAGAGGCTGTACGCCGGCAGGGTGATACAGGCCAAAACCTTATTGGAATTTTGGAATCGCGACTTGATGCTGTGCTTTATCGTGCTAAATTGGCACCAACCGTATTTGCCGCGCGGCAGATTATTAACCATGGTCATGTGATGCTGAATGGCAAGCGCTGCAACATTGCTTCTGTGATGTTGAAAGCTGGCGATGCTTTGCAGCTTCGAGACAAAGCGAAGGAAATTCCGGCCATTCTGGAAGGCATAGCCTCCATTGAGCGTGATGTACCCGAGTATATCGAAGCTGATCATGACAAGATGTCTGCCACATTGGTGCGTGCGCCATCTCTGGACGAGGTGCCTTATCCTGTGCAGATGGAACCAAACCTTGTTGTTGAATATTATTCACGTTAATTAATGATTTTCTAACCTTCTTACGGATATGAAAAAGACACCTGATAATTCGGTGCCTTTTGTTTTCCAGCCTTCATTTGTGTGAATTCTGAAACATGCTACCCTGCCTGAAGGAAATGGTGTTGCGGAGCAAAAAGATGACAACAGGGTGGCCAGATGAATATTACGCTGTTATTTTCACAACACAGCGTACTGATGCCGAAATGGCCATGTATGGTCTGACTTCAGAACGAATGATTGAGCTTGCACAACAACAGCCGGGATTTCTTGGGCTTGAATCGGTCCGAGAAGATAATGGCCTTGGGATTACTGTTTCATATTGGCGTGACAGAGAAGCTATCGCAGCGTGGGGAGACCATGCTGAACACCGCGTTGCTCAAGCCTTGGGTCGCAAAGAATTCTACAGCTGGTTTCAGTTGCGCATCGCGAAGGTCACAGAAGAACGCAGCTTTGGACTCGGCGATTTATTAGGATGACACCTCAGTGGCCTAGCTTTGGACAGGCTGCGGATTAACATCCACTCCGTGCGTATTCAGCGTTTCCATCAGTTCGCCTGTCTCATACATTTCACGGATTATGTCACAACCGCCAATAAATTCACCTTTAACATAAAGCTGCGGAATTGTTGGCCAGTCTGAATACTGTTTTATTCCCTCGCGGATGGAATCATCGTCGAGAACATTCACACCCTTGAATTTGATTCCTAGATGGCTAAGAACGCCTACAACTGTGGCAGAAAACCCACACTGAGGGAAAACTGGTGTTCCCTTCATGAACAGGACCACGTCTGAAGCGTCAATGTCACTCTGAATTCTGTCTCTGGTAGATTGATCAAGCATTTTAACTTCCTTTTTCTTACCTCTGGCTAACTTGTTCGGTCATGGTTTAGGAGCTCTTGTCTGCAGGGCAAGCGCGTGCAACTGTCCGCCCATACGTCCCCCGAGTGAATTATAAACCATCTGATGTTGCTGAACACGCGTTTTACCCAAAAATGCAGCACTTTCTACCATACAGGAATAATGGTCCCCATCACCTCGTAAATCCTCAATCGATATTTTGGCATCGGGAAAAGCAAGACGTATCAAGTCTTCGATCTCATGAGCCTGCATCGCCATGCTTTGTTCCTTTGCTATTGCTTCTGTTCGGTTATGCCATCATCTCAGGCAGTTTGCTCTCATAACAGAGCCGTATCTCTTCTAAAGAAATGGTGACATCCGGGCCAACTGTCAATATCTGGCTATCTTTTGTGGTGCCAATCTGATGGCCTTTAAGATTGTGTTCATCAAGGAGAGCCTGAAATTTTACTGCATCTTCAACTTGGACCAAATAGCGTGCCTGGTCTTCGCCAAATGCCCATGCCAGCAAAGTGTCACTTTCTGGGATATTGATGTCAGCACCCAGATTGCCTGATAAGGCCATTTCAGCAAGAGCCACAAGCAAGCCCCCATCACTAATATCATGGGCAGCCTTTATTTGGCCGAAAGCAATTTGTTCACGCACAAACTGGCCGTGTGCCTTTTCAGCATCCAAATCAACTGGGGGAGGGGCACCTCCTTCGCGGCCAGCGACAATCTTGGCAAATACTGAGTTGCCCAGCCAACCATCTGCACAATCAGCTGGCTGACCAATCACAAAAATTGCTTCGCCTACTGAGGTAAATCCAATTCCAACAGCTGTCTCCCATTCGTCAATCAGGCCAACCATACCAATAACAGGACAGGGCTGAATTGCCATGCTGTCTGTTTCATTATATAGAGACACGTTACCAGATACTACTGGGGTATCCAAAACCTTACAGGCTTTGCCCATACCATTTATTGCACCCACAATCTGCGCCATGATGTCCTGCTTTTCTGGGTTGCCAAAATTTAGATTATTGGTTATCGCCAGTGGTTTTGCTCCCGTTGCACAGATATTCCGCCACGCTTCAGCAACAGCCTGAGCCCCTCCCTCAAACGGATCAGCTTCGACATATCGGGGTGTGCAATCAGTTGAAATCGCAAGGGCTTTGTTAGTTCCGTGAACCCGAACTAGTGCGGCATCACCGCCTGATGCAGCAAGGGTGTCTGCCATCACATCTGAATCATACTGCTCATAAATCCAGCGGCGTGAAGCCAAATCAGCTGAACTCATTAGTTTTATTAAAGCATCTTTGACTAGAAAATCACATATTAGCGAAGCGCTTGTCAGTGCAGGTTGCAACTCATTTGGTCTGTAAGGCCGGTCATATTCAGGCGCATCATCTACCAGCGGGGCAAGCGGAATATCACAAGCTACGCCGCCATCTTTTAACAGGACCAGCCTTTGGGTATCTGTCACGCGTCCTATAGGCATGAAATCAAGTTCCCATTTATCAAAAATTGCCCGTGCGGTCTCTGCCTGTTCTGGATCGATCACCATCAGCATCCGTTCCTGACTTTCAGACAGCATAATTTCATAAGCTGACATCTGTGTTTCCCGGACAGGGACGAGATCCAGATCAATTTCCATGCCTAGACCGCCCTTCGAGGCCATCTCAACAGAAGATGATGTTAAGCCTGCCGCTCCCATATCTTGAATAGACAAAACAGCGTCAGCTGCCATCAATTCAAGGCAGGCTTCCATCAGTAGCTTGCCAGTGAACGGATCACCAACCTGAACAGTAGGCCGTTTTGATTCTGTTTCATCAGAAAATTCTGTTGATGCCATGGTTGCACCATGAATACCGTCCCGGCCTGTTTTTGCGCCAACATATATAACAGGATTACCTGCACCATTAGCAGCGGAGTAAAAAATACGATCAGCATGAGCCAAGCCCACCGCCATAGCGTTAACAAGAATATTTCCGTTGTAGGATTTGTGAAAATTCACCTCGCCGCCAACTGTGGGAATTCCAATACAATTACCGTATCCGCCAATGCCGGCTGTCACGCCTGAAACAAGATGTTTAGTTTTTTCATGATCCTCTTCTCCAAACCGAAGCGCATTCAGTAACGCAATTGGCCTTGCTCCCATTGTGAACACATCACGAAGGATACCGCCAACACCTGTTGCTGCCCCCTGATAGGGCTCGATATATGAAGGATGATTATGGCTTTCAATTTTAAAAACAGTGGCCAGACCATCACCAATGTCCACAACACCAGCATTCTCGCCAGGTCCCTGAATAACCTGTGGTCCCTCCGTTGGCAGTGTTTTAAGCCATTTTTTTGATGATTTGTAGGAACAATGTTCTGACCACATGGCTGAGAAGATACCCAACTCACATAAATTTGGAGTTCTGTCTAAACGTTTCAGGATTAAAAGCCACTCATCATGAGACAGGCCCATCGCTTCTGCATCAGCAAAACGCATTTCAGTATTTTCAAGCATCAGGAAACTCCCTGCAGAATCGCTCTCAGCAATAATTTACCATCTGATGACGGATGACCATTTCCGATCGCTCGCTCCGGATGTGGCATCATGCCAAGAACGCGCCCATTTGCTGATAGGATGCCTGCAATATCATCAGTCGCCCCATTTGGATTATCGGGCCCAAAGGCAGGGCTTGCTGTATATTTAAAGGCGATCTGTCCATTCTGGTTCAGCAACTCTAGATCATCTTCCTGTGCAAAATAATTACCCTCATTATGAGCAATAGGTATGGTCAGAGAATGGCCAGGATCAAGAGTTGATAAGAGGGGGGAGTCGTGGTCAGGCTGAAGCTGTAAATTTACGGACCTGCAGACAAATTTAAGTCTTTCATTGCGCATAAGTGTTCCAGGCAATAAGCCTGTTTCTAATAAAATTTGAAAACCGTTACAGACCCCTAAAACAGCTCCGCCTCGGCTAGCGTGATCCAGCATGGCTTCAACAACTGGCGCACGTGCGGCTAATGCACCGCATCGCAGATAGTCACCAAAAGAAAAACCGCCAGGAAGAATAATCAAATCCACGGGGTCTATCTGGCTGTCCTTGTGCCAAACCAGAGTCGGGCGGCGGCCTGTGATTGTCTCAACAGCCACCATCATATCACGATCACAATTGGACCCGGGAAATACCAGAATGGCAACTCTCATGATGGGTCTGCAACCTCTATGGAATAATCTTCAATGACTGTGTTTGCCAATAACGTCTCACACATTCTAGCAGCACGCTGCTGGGCGCGGCTCGCATCTTCAGCTTCTATTTCAAGTGTGATTTGTTTGCCTATACGCACATTGTTGGCTTCACTGTAACCAAGGCTAATAAGGGCGCTTTCAACTGCACGGCCCTGCGGGTCTAGGACCCCCTGTTTTAAAGAGATATTGATTTTTACTTCCATAAATTTGTCTTTCTTGCTCACTGGACTGTGATATCAGCTCTGTGTTTTTGTCTAATTTAATGAAGGGATGACAAGCCCCAATCGGCGGGCAATTTCGCTATACCCCTCTGTGAGGCTGCCTAGATCGTGTCTGAACCTGTCTTTGTCCAGCTTCTCATTAGTCTTGCTGTCCCATAAACGGCAATTATCAGGGCTAAGCTCATCTGCCAAAACAATCTGTGAGCCTGCTTCAGTCTGCAACCGACCAAACTCTAGCTTGAAGTCAATGAGCCGGATGCCAATACCGAAAAACAGCCCAGTCAGGAAATCATTGACCCGCAGGCTCAACTCTATGGTCTTATCCAGCTCATTTCGCGTGGCAAGCTTCATAGCGTAAATATGTTCAGCTGAGATGACAGGATCGCCTAGACTGTCATCTTTTAAACAGAATTCAACAAGTGTATGCGGCAGGTACTCGCCTTCAGTCAAGCCAAGGCGCTTACAAATAGAACCAGCAGCCACATTTCGGATAATTACCTCAACGGGAACGATATCAAGTGCTTTTACGAGCTGTTCTCTGTCATTCAGTTTTTCAATAAAGTGATGAGCAATTCCCATTTGGCCAATTGCAGGGAACAGATGAGAGCTGATCAGGTTGTTGAGAATTCCCTTGCCGCTGATTACATCTCGTTTCTGAGCATTGAAAGCCGTTGCATCATCTTTGAAATACTGCCGTATCGTTCCGGTTTCGCTACCCGGATACAGAATTTTGGCTTTGCCTTCATATAAGGGGGTGTCAGTCTGCTTGCTCATCAGCTGTCTTTCTGCGCTGGAGCTGATGTGGGGCCAAATACGCGATCAAATATTGTTTCAATATGGATGAAATGCTGATCGAGATCAAACAACTTGTCTAGCTCATCATGGCTTAGAAATCGTGCGATATCTTTATCTTCCTTCAAAAGATCAAGATAGCGCAGCCCTTCTTCCCAGACCCGCATTGCGTTTCGTTGCACCATAACATAACTATCTTCGCGGCTGGCACCTTTTTGCGTCAGAGCCAGAAGCACTTGCTGAGAATGTACCAGCCCGCCAAGCTGGTCTAAGTTCACCTGCATGGCCTCTGGATAAACCAGCATATCATTAATGACATTTGTCAGCCGGGCCAGAGCAAAATCAAGTGTGATTGTCGCATCAGGGCCGATCATGCGTTCAACAGAAGAGTGCGAGATGTCACGTTCGTGCCAAAGCGCGACATTTTCAAGCGCAGGCATAACAGCTGACCTGACCATCCGCGCCAGCCCGGTCAAATTTTCAGTTAGAACCGGGTTCCTTTTATGCGGCATTGCTGATGAACCTTTCTGGCCAATGCTGAAGAACTCTTCAACCTCGCGCACTTCAGTGCGTTGCAAATGTCTAATTTCTGTTGCCAACCGTTCAACTGAACTGGCGATCACGCCTAAAACTGCAAAAAACATCGCATGACGGTCGCGAGGGATAATTTGTGTTGAAATCGGTTCTGCAATCAGCCCCATCTTTTCAGCAACATGTGCCTCAACAGCTGGGTCAATATGAGCAAATGTGCCGACAGCCCCAGATATGGCGCAGGTGGCAATTTCCTTTCGGGCGGCGGCAAGTCTATGTCGACATCTGTCAAACTCAGCATAAAAGCCTGCCAGTTTAAGACCAAAGCTTGTTGGTTCTGCATGGATGCCGTGCGACCGTCCAATAGTTGGTGTATATTTATGTGTTTTTGCCTTCGCCTTCAGCGCATCACAGAGCGCGTTAAGGTCAGCCTTCAGGATATCACTGGCCCTTGTCAATTGAACGGCCAATGTAGTGTCCAAGACATCAGAAGATGTCATGCCTTGGTGAATAAAACGTGCATCTTCACCAATATATTCAGCTAAATTTGTCAGGAAGGCAATGACATCATGTTTGGTTTCACGCTCGATTTCATCAATTCTGTCGATGTCGAACCGGCCTTTTTTCCAGACCTGTTCAGCTGCGGTTTTTGGGATCACCCCAAGGGAAGCCTGCGCGTCACAGGCATGAGCCTCTATTTCAAACCATATTTGAAATTTTGATTGTTGTGACCAGATATCAACCATCTGCGCACGCGCATATCGCGGAATCATGTCGCAAGCTTTCCGTCTGTGAAAATGATGCCTCATCGTCTATCATTTTATTCTCTAAAAAGCTATAGTGGGAGCCAATATTTTGATGATGTTGACAGAAAAAAACACTGTATCTAGTAGATTTGTCGGAGGTGGATATGATCTTGCGAAAACTTCTCTTTGCAGCTTTGCGCACGGCGGCCAGCAATCCTAAAGTTCGCAAACAAGCAGCCACGCTTGCTCAACGTAGTTTGCAGGCAGCAAAGCCCAGTTTGATGCAAGCCAGCCAGAGGGCCGGTCAGGCTGTCAGGTCAGCATCTGACGAGCTGTCTGCGGGTGTTCGCAAATTCAAGGCTGGTCGTGATGGAACAGATGATGTGGCTAAGCCAGCAGACAAAACGGATGGCACAGTTCCACAGATGAAAAATATTACTCCCAAAAAGCAGTGATTGAGTTCTGCAATCAATAAAAAACTAGCCATAAGTTTTACAACTTCTGCATTCGGCGTCAGAAATAATAAGCTGTCCATGCATGATGATATTAACGAGCTGCAAGGTCCAAATATTTTCTAGAGAGGGTTGTATTTAATTTTCTCTTTAGCCGTTCAGCTAGTATATGGTGGATGATGCATGTGGCGTGTGGATTCTGTGAAAATCTCAACACCTGTTTCTGTAACCCCGATTGTATGTTCAAATTGTGCAGACAGACTCTTGTCACGGGTAACAGCAGTCCAGCCATCATTGAGAATTTTTGTTCCAAAATGGCCAGCATTGATCATTGGCTCAATGGTAAAGAACATTCCCTCTTCCAGAACAAGACCAGTCCCGGGTTGACCATAATGAAGCACAGTTGGCGCGGTGTGGAAGACTGTCCCCAGACCGTGGCCAGTGAAATCACGCACAACTGAAAAACGATTGGCTTCAGCATGGCTTTGAATAACATGGCCAATATCCCCCAATGTCACGCCGGGTTTAACAATATCAATAGCCCGCATCAGACAATCATAAGTCACCCGGGTCAGGTTCTGCGCTTTGACAGATGGTGTACCGACCCAATACATGCGTGATGAATCGCCATACCAACCATCGAGGATGACTGTGACATCTATGTTTAGGATATCGCCTTGCGTCAGGCGTTTCGGTCCGGGAATGCCGTGGCATACGACATGATTAAGGGAAATACAGGTTGATTTTGGAAAGCCTTTGTAATTTAGCGGTGCAGGTGTTGCCATATGCGCTAAAATATAATCATGGCAAATCTGATCCAGTTCGCCTGTAGTCACGCCATCAGTTACATGGTCAGTGATCATGTCCAGCACCTCAGCAGCAAGGGATCCAGCCTTGCGCATAGCTGTGAACGCGGCTTTGTCATGAAGGATAATCTTTTCTTGTCTCATTCCGCTCCGCTTAATCCAACTTTAGCTAAACCAAAGGTTGCCTGAAATTACACCTAGACGAATTCTGATTTCCTGCCTAAAGGGGGAAGGGTGTAATATGATAAAATACAATTAGGCTATCATTCTTTCACATCTGTGGCATGACAAAGCCGTTTAAATTTATAGCAAGAAGAAAGTATTCATAGCAAATGACAAATCCGACTGCAGCAATTCTGGTGATTGGTGATGAAATCTTGTCTGGCCGGACTAAAGATAAAAATATTGGATGGTTGGCTGAAGAATTGACCAAACTCGGCATTTCCTTGTGTGAGGCACGTGTCATAGGAGATGAAAAGGATGTGATTATGGCGCACGTCAAACATCTGTCAAATGCTTATGATTACGTGTTCACATCAGGGGGAATTGGGCCGACCCATGATGATATTACAACTCAGTCAGTCGCAGCAGCCTTTGATGTACCCGTGATCCGTCATCCTGAAGCTGAAGCGAGGCTGCTGCGCCACTATGAGGGCACAGATATTGAATTCAATGAAGCGCGTCAGAAAATGGCAGACGTCCCTGATACGGCACGTCTAATTGATAACCCGGTCAGTGCAGCGCCGGGCTTCAAGATAAAGAATGTGTATGTCCTGGCGGGTGTTCCCTCGATCTTGCAGGGCATGTTTGCCACGTTTTCGCATACGCTGATGGGTGGCGTGCAGCCAACCCGCATCACCATTCAATGCGCAATCGGTGAGGGGAGCATTGCTGAGATTATGGGCAATATTGCAGCAAGTTTTGATGGTGTTTCTGTGGGTTCATACCCCTGGTTCAAGCCTGGCCAGTTTGGCACTGCTGTTGTCTTGACCGGTTTGGATAAGGATAAGGTTGATAAAGCAGCTACTCAGCTTGAAGTTCTAGTGCGAGAAGGCGGACATGACGCTCATCGCGATCTGGATAATTCAACATCCACCTAATGGGATCAAATATCCGAAAGGGTTATCTTTACGGTTTATCCCCTGGAGATCTATCCCAAGGGCCCTTTATTCGCCTGCGTACAGAAGGGACTGACCCACCGCGACCGTGGCGGCGTCCCATGCGGCGGCTGGCCCGCGGGTAACGTCCTGCAGCTTCAGTTTTCAATTCAGAAAAACTAATTGGCTGAGCTGACCAATTAGGCGTGTCAGAAGTCCTGTCTCTGTCAAATAAGGGCACGTTCCTGTTTTTGAAAAAGGGGACCAGAGCCATACCGGTCAGAAAACCGCCAATGTGAGCAAAATAAGCCACTCCGCCACCGCCGGACAATGCTGCTGGGGCAGAGACAAACTGTCCAGCAATCCATACCCCCAGAACGACCCAGGCGGGTAGGCTAATGACTCGGATAAATATAAGGATTAGCATAAACACACGCACCGCGGCCTTGGGATGTAGCATAATATAGGCCCCTAAAACACCAGCAATTCCGCCACTAGCCCCCACCATAGGCGTCACAGAATAAGGGTCAATGACAGACTGAGATAATGCTGCGCCAATCCCGCACAGACCATAGAATAAAATAAATTTACCTGAACCCATGGAATCTTCCACATTGTCTGAGAAAATCCATAAATACAGCATATTTGAGCCAAGATGCAGCCAGCCGCCATGCAGAAACATAGAGGTAAAAATACTGATATAAGGGCTAACAGCTGCCAGCCCCTCTGGTAGGTCCTGATGGCCAAATAACAGGGCTGGCACCACGCCAAAACCTAGAAACAACTCATATTCATCTGCTGCAGAAAGGCCGGTCTGCCATAAGAACACTATCACACAAACAGCTAGAATCAGCCAGGATATGAACGGCGTCCGTCCAGTAGGGTTATTGTCGAACAGCGGCAGGAAAAACATCTGTTCTCAGACTGCAGCTTTTTGCCCGCTCATGCGCCCGTAAAAAGTCATCTGGGCGGTTTCACATAGGCTGATTCCCGGCTGATTGTTATAGGCCAGAACCGCCAGCTGGCGTGTGCTGTCATCTTCAACAGGAGTGACCCGGTGTAAAGAATTCCGACCTCTAAAAAGTAGAAGGTCTCCTGCTTCCAGGCTGAGCTGATTTGCAGGTTGCGTGCCATCCACCACAGCCTCAGCATGAATGAAACCCATCTCGTCTCTATCAGCATCGCGCACATCACGGACATATTGAAAGGCTCCGCCAGAAGTCGCCGGCTGTATCATCAATGTGACCGCGAATGAGGAATTATCAAAATGCCAGTTCAGCTCCTCACCGCGCCGTGCATAATGAATATTCACAGAAGACAGGCTGTCTGCATAAGGGTAAAGCGCATTTTCTTCCAGAATAAGACACAAAGCAGAGATAAAATCAGCGTGATGATAAATCTGTTTAAGCACGGACCCTATTGCGATCTGATCATAAGTAATACAGCCCTTTGATGAGGTAACGCGCCTGTTTCGGATATGGCTGTGGGGAAGCGCTTCATCCCCTTGATCAAGATAGATATTATGGCTCTGTGGTTTGAAATACGCTTGGTTTAGCCCGATCGCAGCTTCATTCTGCAGGTTGGCCAGCGCTTTTGACTGCAAAAGGCCACGCATCTGCACAACTCCTTGTGCGTTCAGCTCATCGCGTTTTACCGCCAGCCAGGCTGCATCCGTCAGGCGATGCCGATCTGTATCAATTAAAGCGGATAAATCTGTCATAGCTGCTCTCCCCCTTGTGCCCGTCTGTCTTGACAAGCTAAATTCTGTGCCGCATCACTTCTCTAGTGAAGGCCTCTA
>CABYOG010000020.1 GCA_902520575.1 uncultured SAR116 cluster alpha proteobacterium | reverse complement strand
CGAATGTGTTCGTAAACGGCATTAAATACTTTGAGGCACTCAGATTAACCTTACTTATAAGATTGAATTTCTTTGTTTATTCCGAGTACATTGTGCCATTCGCCTGGCTCACAGCAGGCTTTATTCTTGTTTTCCTAGTCAAGAAAATTGTGGGATGTACATCGTGGCAGGGACCTGCAGATGCTATCTACTGTGCCCATAGACCTGATAAAAACATGGACATTCGTCAAGGATTTGGTACAGTTCTGGCTGCTTTCACGTCATTAAGTGCTGGCGCCTCTTTAGGACAATATGGACCCATCGTGCATATGGGTGCATTGATCGGAGGCTTATTTAAAAAGTACAATCTGTCTTCAATTCATTTATCAAATGACATTTTTTTGGGATGCGGCGTTGCTGCCGCTATTTCTGCGGGTTTTCAAGCTCCCATTGCGGGTGTAATTTTTGCGCATGAAGCAATTTTAAGGCATTTTTCAGTTAGGGCGATTGCACCTATTGCAATATCTAGTATCTGCGCGGCCTCTGTAGGTGAATGGTTGAACCTAAGTGACAATATTTTGGCACTGGATTTTTATCCACAACCCCTAATGAAGCAGGTTCCCGCTTTATTGATTGGAGGCTTCGTATTTAGCCTAATAGCCGTATTTATGATGAAGTCCACACTAAACGGAATAGCAGCGGTGAATGGGTTGAATTTACCAATTCATGTTTTGGGTTTGATAGCTGTTATTGGTTTGGGGGCTCTTAGTATATTTGTTCCAGAGACAGTTGGCATTGGAATGAAATCTCTCCTGGGTGTTCTGTCTGGTCACTATGAAGTTACGGCCCTAATTTTATTGTTTTTTGCAAAAATTTTGGCAATTTTAATTTCCATTTGTTTTGGTTTTGTAGGTGGATTTGTCTCACCTGCTTTGATAATTGGGGCATTATCCGGAACCCTGCTTGCTACATTTTTAACCACTGTCGGTTTTGAAGTGTCTTCTGTGACACTCATGATTGCTGGCATGGCCGCTGTTTCAGGCACGATTGTTGGTGCTCCCATTTCCATGGTTATGCTTGTATTTGAATTAACAGAATCTTATGATTTTGCAGTTTCAGCTATGCTAAGCGTAGCTGTGGCAAATTTGTTTAGTCATCTTGCGTTTAGCCACTCTTTATTTGATGAGCAGCTAAAGCGTCGCAACATTGACGTCTCCGTTGGCCGAACAAATCTTGCTCTGATGGAACAGTCAATAACTTATATTATCCAAACAAATTTTCTTAAGGTTTCTCCAGACGAGACTGTTGCCAAGACAATAGAATTATTGAAAAAAGAGCAGCAGACTGAGGCTTTTTGTGTGGCAGAGGATGGAACTTATGTTGGAAAGCTGTTTTTGCCCCAGCTTCTTGAAGTGAAGTCTGATAGAAAAGCAAGATTAAGCGTCTCCTCAGCAGATACAACTATTCCAGCTAATTCATCAATGTTACAGGCGATGGAAATTGCTTCTGGTTTTGTTGGAGAATCTATGGCGGTTGTTGACAAAAAAAATGATGTTATTGTTGGTGTCGTTACTGAAGCAGATATATTTTCTGCTTATCTTAAGGCTCAGTCAGATGTGCAAAAGGTTGAACATGGTTGAGTGCAGGGCTTGTTAAGTGTCAGGCTAGAATATCTATCTGGTTTTTGAAACGTGGAGCATCCGCATATAAATTTGAGATCCTTTCTGTGCGTGTTGCACTCACATTTTGGATATAAACAGGGCCTGATGCGGCTCTGGCCTGAAGGTATTGTTCAGTAACAATTGTGGATGGTGCCTGACGGATCGAACGTATCTGACTGACAGGCAGCCCAGAATGTTCAGAAAAGATACGCGAAACGGGTTTTGTGGGCTCAATATATCCAGCTGTCTGCCGTTCTGATGGCATGAGACTTGCACTGTCTGATGAGGCATATGAATTCGCAGACTTTGATGTCCGCTCGGTCGCCGCCGCTAATCTAGTTGGTTGCGCGTCATGGAGCATGGGTACATACATAGCTCTCACAGTAATGAACTTTGCAGATTTGTGCAAGAAATTGAGATGAAGGCAGGCATGAATTACGGAAAAATAACACAAGCCTATCAAAATGCTGAAAATCAAGCCCTCCAAGAGACTGACGATCCGCACTTGATTGTATTGACCATGTTCAATGCTCTGCTCAAATCTATGGGTATTTTTGCAGAAAATGTAGATATTTCTAATGGTGGACGGTTAGAATTGAAGTCGAAGCATTTTGCCCGGGCTTTGACGATTATTTATGCCTTGCAGACTAGCCTAGATTTTGAAAAAGGCGGAGATATTGCTGAAAACCTTTTCCAACTTTATGAATTTGCCCGCCAGAAGCTGATGGAGGATTTGAAGGCTGGAAAGCCTGACGGCACTGTCCATGCCATTCACTGTTTAGCAGATATCCGTGACGCTTGGGATGAAATGGGTAAGCAGAATGCTGGACATGGCTGAAATCAGAGAGCAATTCTCTTCGCTTAATGGCCATATTGCGACAGCTATCGCGAATAAGGACTTTAATCGTGCTGTAACACTTGACCAAGCGCGTCAGGATATATTGAAGGATCTCTGTCTTATGGATATGTCAGGCATAGATGAGAGTTTTTTTGTGTTTATTGAGCAATGTGCCAAAGAAAATGCTGAACTAATTGAGACCATTGAAAAAGAAATGGAACATTTGACTTTCCACCAGAGCCGCACTCGCAAAGCACAGTTGGCCTACACAAATTAACATTTAGTCTTCCGCTGTCTCCTCTACTGTGGGCTAATTCGCGGGCTTTTCAATCATGAATTTCTTCATTTTTTCAATCAATGTCGTTCGCCGCAGCTTTAGGCTGTCTGCGGCAGCAGAAATCATGCCATCTGATTTCTGAAGAGCCGCCTCAATAAGCACAATTTCAACATCTTGAAGGTGCCGGCGCAAATCAATGTTATCAAAGAAGGAAAACCATTCTTGATAATGGGATGGATGTGGTAGTGGAACCTCAAATGCCTCGCTATCGTTATCAGGGGTTTTAGATTCAGAAGCCAGATTTGCTGTTGCTGCCCATAAGGCCTCCTGTTCTTCAACCGGCTCTGGAACCTTAATGCGTAGTAGATTATTTTTCACATCAGCCTGTTCGATCTGGCGTCCAGGAAATAACAAACAAGCTCGCTCCAGCAGGTTTCTTAATTCGCGGACATTGCCAGGCCATGGATACCGCATCATTTCAGCATGCGCTCCTTCGGTGAAGATGGGTTGCCCAGCACGATTTGGCTTTCCGCTTTTCATCATCGCAGCAAGTAGAGCTGGAATGTCGACAGCTCTACTGGCCAGAGCAGGCATTGTAATGGGGAATACATTTATCCGATAAAATAGATCAGCTCTGAATTTTCCAGCTTCAATATCAGCCTCTATATTCTGATGTGTCGCACAAACAAGGCGGAAATCGACGTCCACATCTATGCCGCCACCTACCCGCTGTATCTTACGATTTTCAAGTGCGCGCAGGAGTTTGGACTGCAGGGCAAGTGGCATATCGCCGATTTCGTCCAGAAATAAAGTGCCCCCGGAGGCCATCTCAAAACGGCCAGCTCTGGTCTTCTCTGCACCAGTAAAGGCTCCCTTTTCATGCCCAAACAGCTCACTTTCCAGCAATTCAGCCGGAATAGCTGAACAGTTGACGGATACTAACTTCCCTTTCCGGCCTGACAAATTATGCACCGCCTGAGCAACGAGCTCTTTGCCGGTTCCGGTTTCACCCTGCACTAGAATGGTTGTGGTAGAAGGGGCAGCAAGCTCAATGAGGCGTTTGACCTCGCGCATAGGCGCGGACTGCCCTACCAGAAGATCATCAAGTACGCCCATTTGCTCTAGCCTCTTTGAATATGGTTGTGTTTGTTCGAGCAGACCAAAAGAGAGTCAAAAATCCGACCTCAATACTATAGTCTAATTTGAAAATGTCAAAAAAATGAATAGGAAATTGGGAAATAAAAAAAATGTTTAAAAACAATTATTAAAATCATTTTTTAGGAGAATTTTCTAAATTGGCCTACTTTTTGCCTTCCTCTCGTAGCACATTTTTCGGGAGTAAGAACCGTGGCAACAATCGCAATTGAAAGAACTGACCTTATCGGCGCAGAACAGATGGCAGCTTTTCTGGAGTGCAGAATGGCAGATATTGTATGGCTCGATGTAGCGAGTGAGCCGGCGAAGGCAGCGCTACCAGTGAACACCATAGATGCTTATGTCTGCAGCCAGAAATATGCTGGTGCAAAAGGTGGGGTCTCAGCTGTTGTTGAAATAGCTCGTGGTGTGAAAGCCAGCCGCGTTCTTATCATTGGCTGTGATGAGGGCGACAATTTCTCTGTCCGCACAGAAATGAAGGGCAATCTTATTCACCTGAATATGGCTGAATCTGACTGCACAGCTCCACTTCTTGGCCCAGACTATCATTCGAACTATTCCTTACAGATGGCTTGCTCTCTGCTTTTGGATGATGATCATGTGGCTGTTGCGGATCAAAAAAGCCTTGAGCTTATGGCGCTATCACGCCGCGTTAGTCAAACAGACGTCACAGTCTTCATTAATGGGCCAACGGGCACGGGTAAAGAAGTTTTAGCCCGCTTCATTCATAACCAGTCTGGTCGGCGGGAGGCTCCCTTTGTTGCCGTAAACTGTGCTGCAATTCCTGAAAATATGCTGGAAGCTATTTTGTTTGGTCATGAAAAAGGGGCCTTTACTGGCGCATCAACGGCAAATAAAGGAATTTTCCGTGCAGCTGACGGTGGCACCCTTCTTCTAGATGAAATCTCTGAAATGCCCCTTGGTCTTCAGGCAAAATTGCTACGGGTTTTGCAGGAAAAGAAAGTTACACCACTAGGCAGCCAGCGTGAACTAGATGTGGATGTGCGTGTAGTCGCCACAACCAATAGAAATATGATTACTGAAGTGCGTGAAGGCAGATTTCGGGAAGATTTATTTTATCGCCTTAATGTGTTCCCGCTGACCACACGTCATTTACATGAGCGCAAAGATGACATAATTGCCATCAGCACAATTCTGTTGAAACGTCATTGCATGGCAGGAAGCACGTTGCCCGCACTGCACACCAGTGCGGCAGAAATGCTTATGACGTATGACTGGCCCGGCAATGTACGCGAGCTAGAAAACGTTCTGCAGCGAGCACTGGTTCTGTGCGTGGATAATCAGATTACAGCGGAAGACATAATGGTTGATGGCTGTGTTGACGCCCAGATTTCAGAAAGACGTATGTCCAAGAAAGAACAGCACCCTGAACTACGCGCTTAACCTATTGATGAGACAGGCATAGACTAACCGATGATTGACAAAATATCCATGACCTCGACACGTATTCCCTATATGAATGCTCAGTCCCAATCCAGTTTAGCAACAGGGCTTGCTAACCAGCCGACACAGGCCTCACTGCGCACCCAACTGCTAGAACAGGCAGATAAGGTTTTTACCCCTGACCGCGTGCAAACCAGTTTTCCTGGACGGATGGTAGATGCGCTAAATTCTGTTGCTGATGCGCAGAATCAAGCTGCGCGGATCACACGTGATTATGAATTGGGCCGCGAGCAGGACCTGTCCAAAGTAATGGTCAATCAACAGGTTTCCTCGCTGGGATTCCAGTTGACCTTGAATATCCGAAACAAGGTTATGACGGCTTATAAAGACATTATGAATATGCCGGTCTGATGATCATGGCTTCAATACTTTTAGCTGAACTTGAGAGAGACTGAAAATGGCCGACCTTGCAGCAACAAGAACAACAGAAATCACAGAAACTAGAACTGGCTTATTTGGCAGAGCGGTAAATTTAACATCACAGTTCAGGAAGGTTTCCCAAGAGCCAGCCTTGCGTCGTGCGATGCCAACAATTGTTGCCGTTCTGGTCACGATAATAGGTCTTATTTCCTATTTTCTAATGCAACAGCCTGTGCTAACCACATTATATGCCTCTCTGCCAGAAGCAGAGAAATCGCGGGTCGTAGATGCACTTGAGAATGCTGGTGTGGGTGTATCTCTTGACCCGACTACTGGTGATGTATTGGTTTCTGCAGATGATTACCACTCGGCACGCATTATGCTAGCTGCACAAGGCCTTCCAACGGTTGTGGCAACGGGTTACGAAAATTTAGACTCAATACAAATGGGGTCAAGTCGCTCAGTTGAAGCCATGCGCTTGAAGCAAGCGCAGGAACTGGAATTAGCGCGGTCAGTTGCGGAAATTGAGCATGTTTTATCTGCTCGTGTTCACCTAGCATTGCCTGAACGCGAAGTTTTTATAAGACAGGAAGCTCAACCATCCGCTTCTGTTTTTGTACAGCTTTCAAAGGGCCGAATTTTGGGTCGGTCGCAGGTTGAGGCAATTATTCATCTTGTTTCATCATCTGTGCCTAAATTAGCGAAAGAGAACGTTTCTGTCATTGATCATAATGGAAGTTTGTTGTCTAATCCAACAACACCAAATGGCCGCATTAATGACGCTGAATTTGAGCATCGGGTGCGGATGGAAGAAACATACCGTAACCGCATTATCTCGCTGCTGACGCCGATTGTCGGGCCTGGTAACATCAATGCGCAGGTAAACCTTGATATTGATTTCACCCGTTCTGAAGTAACTGAGGAAATTGTTGACCCTGATGGGAATGCGCTGAGGTCAGAACAGAACACTGAAGATTTAACACGCGAGACGCCGGCAAAGGGAATTCCTGGCGCTGTCTCCAACACACCGCCACAATCTCCAGACATATCAACAACAAACACAACAATTTCCGGAGAAGAAGATCTGCGTTCAAAATCCTCAAGCGAGGTAAAAAACTACGAAGTCAGCCGGACAGTATCGAACACAATGAAGCCGTCCCATCGTATTCAGAAGATCAATGCTGCTGTTCTAGTACGTGAACAGATCATTCTTGACCCTGAGACTGGGGCCGAAACATCCATTCCTCTCGCTGATGACATGATGGCTAAAATTGAAGCTCTTGTAGCAGACGCCATTGGTATTGATGTAAATCGTGGCGATAGCTTGACGGTATCTAGTTCTGCGTTCATTCAGGAATTAGATGGGGTTGAAGCACCATGGCACGAGGGGACATGGTTCCGTTCAGCTCTGAACCAGTTTGCTATGATTCTCATTCTTGCCATTGTGATTTTGGGGATCGTCCGCCCACTTCTAAACCGTATCCTTGTTCCATCAGCGACAACTGCCGCAGGCATAGCTGAAGGTGAGGAAGACCTTGATTTGGATCAAATTGAAGTTGGCGAAGGCGAAAGCCTTGAAGACATCAAGGCTAAGTTGAAGCCGAAGAAACAGGCGATTTCCGCTGAAATGCTGGATACAGCGAACACCTATGATGACAAAGTGGCGGTGATCCGGATGATCGTGGCCGATGAGGCAGGGCGAGTATCTAATGTCTTCAAGAGCATGATGCAGCGTGACCTTGATCTTTAAACAAACAGGACACAATAACTTAACAATCGATCCGGCGCGGACTATTATCTAAGAGGAATGTGAAAAATGGCGGTAGCGGCAGAAGCGATGAGCGAAGATGAGAGATCCCAGTTTGAACGTCTAACGGGGACGCAGAAATCAGCAATTCTGATGATGCTGTTGGGAGAGGATGAAGCGTCTGAGATTGTTCGTAACTTGTCTCCCAAAGAAGTTCAGCATTTAGGAACGGCCATGTATTCTGTACAAGGTCTTGATCAGGATACTGTAAATGCTGTGCTTGATGAATTTCTAGCCATTATCAAAGCCCAGACCAGTCTTGGTATGGGGGCAGGAAATTATATTCGCAATGTGATGAATAAGGCATTGGGTGAGGATAAGGCCCAGTCCGTGCTCAGCCGAATTGCTCCGTCGACCTCCGCTCGGCCAATTGAAATTCTTGACTGGATGGATGCTCGCTCAATCGCTGAGCTAATAATTGATGAACATCCCCAGATTATTGCGCTGATTATCTCTTATCTAGACGCTGGACAGGCGGCTGACGTGCTTGGCTTGCTGCCAGAATCGCTGCAATCTGAAATTGTCCGCCGAATTGCTACGCTGCAGACCGTTGGACCTGATGCGCTAGCAGAATTGGAAAATGTAATGCAGTCAAAATTTAAGGCTAATGCTTCATTACGGGCAGCTAAGGTTGGCGGTGTTGATGCAGCTGCGCGGATCATGAATTTCACTAAGCAAAATATGGAACAACGCATAATGAAGGATATTTCGCGCAATGATCGCGAATTGATGCAGGCCATTACGGAAAGCATGTTTGTCTTTGACAACCTTATTATGTCTGATGAACGCTCACTGCAGACATTGCTACGCTCTGTTGATAATGAATTACTAGTTTTGGCTCTGAAGGGTGCTGATGAGCCGCTGCGCGAAAAGCTTTTCTCTTGCATGTCGAAACGAGCTGCGGCCAATATTGTGGATGAAATGGAAGCACTTGGGCCAGTGCGTCTGACAGAAGTGCAAACAGCGCAAAAGGAAATCATTAACGTTGCTCGACGGATGTCTGACGAAGGCACAATTGTACTGGCTGGCCGTGGTGGGGATGATTTTGTCTGATGAGAGGAAATTGTTGCTTCAAAACAGCAGAATATCATCAGCACCGATATAAAAGGACAGGAACTCAATGACAACCGCAACCGGAGAAAAACTGGGGCAAACTGGTGTGCAGGATGACTACGGTCAAGCTCTGGCAGAAGGCGAGATCACGCGTCTTCTAAAAACGGTTCAAGCGGCACAGTTTAAAAAATCTGAAAAACTGGCAACAACAGAAGACACAGAATTTAAACCACGAACTTTGGTTGAAATAGCCTTTGCGTCAGAACAAAAACAAAATCAAGCTGAAGAGGCGGCCCAGCAGCATTTGAAGCAACAGTCTATAGAACCTGCTTCAGCCACTAAAGATGAGGCAAGCGTTTCTCCTGCAGTCGGACAAGACAGTTTGCTGCATACTCCATCCCAACATAATGCATCTACTGGATTGGCAGCTGATGAGGTCGTTGACGAGGCAGACCAACATGCAGAAGAGGCAGTCAATCAGCAACGGGCTGAAGAAAATGAAGCGATCCGTATTGCCGCTGAGGAAGAGGGGTATAAGCGCGGGTTTGAAGCTGGGCTTGAAGCTGCCAGAACCGCAGAGCCAACCCCAGAGGAAACGGCGTTTCTTGAAGAAAAAGAGAAAGAGCGACAAGCTATAATTGATCAATTCCATAAAGTTATAGCAGCGATTGCCAGTCCACAGGCTATTGATAGCTCTGCTTTGGAAGAAGCAATTAATGCCTCTGTTATTGAATTGGCATCTGAGCGTGCTGGACAAGTAATTTCCGAAAATCCTGAAGCTTTTTTAGTTCGGATTAAAAAGCTTGTCGATGACATAAAAATTGGAACTCAGCAGGTGGAAATTCTTTTGAATCCATCAGATCTGGCCGCGATCAAAGGTTGGGTGCAAGACAAACCTATGCCAACAGGTTGGCAGTTTTTATCTGACGAGATGCTAGCTAACGGTGATATGCGTCTAAAATTGGGAGGTATGGAAATTGCTGACAAGATCCGTCCTGATTTAAATGAAAAAGTGGAAACTCTTAGACAGAACTCGGAAGAAATTTATGAAAATTTAAATTTTGACCAATTTGATGTAAGCCCAGAGCAAAGTTTGGAAGAAAATGAGCAGTTACAGTCTGATGACCAAGATACAGAAGGCCTCTCAGAGGTCACTGCTGATGAAACTTCATCTATTCCCATCTTGGAGGGTTTTGAGCCAACTGAAACCACAGATGAGCAGTTACAGTCTGATGACCAAGATACAGAAGGCCTCTCAGAGGTCACTGCTGATGAAACTTCATCTATTCCTGTCTTGGAGGGTTTTGAGCCAATTGAAACCGAAGATGAGCAGTTAGTGTCTGATGACCAAAATTCTTCTTTGCAACGCGCTAAAGTCGAAAAACGGCCCACTTTCATACCGGATTCTACTGAGGAAGTTGATTTAGAAGATGAAATTTCATCTATACCTGTATTGGAAGGGTTTGAGCCAATTAAAGGTGATGAATAATGAATGCATTGACCCAAAAGCTGATTAGGACAGCCAAGGATGCAGCTGAACCAATTCAGCCAAATTTTTTTGGTCGCGTTAGTAGATTTGATGGTCACATAATTGAATGTGACGGATTTCCTGCAACCATTGGCACATTATGTTGGATTGAAACTAGAGACAGTGCCCGCATTGTAGCTGAAGTCATCGGTTTTCAGAATAAAAACAACCTTTTGTGTGTTCATGAAACGGGCGCTCGCATAAGTGTTGGCGCCAAGGTTTCCGTCTATGATGATGGCTATATGGTTTCAGTTGGTGAAGGTCTTCTTGGCCGTGTGATTGACAGCCTTGGTCAAAGTCTTGATGGCAAAGCAATGCCAAAATTGACTGATAACTGGCCAATTGATGGGGTAAAAATCAATCCACTTGCTCGCAAGCCTGTTGATACGCGCCTTGATGTGGGTGTGAGAGTCATAAATTCCCTATTGACTGTTGGTCAGGGTCAGCGGCTGGGGATCATTGCCGGGTCAGGTGTTGGTAAATCTATTCTGCTAAGTATGATGACACGCTTCACAGAAGCTGATGTTGTAGTGGTTGGCTTAATAGGGGAGCGGGGCCGTGAGGTAGGTGAATTTGTGAAAGCAGTTTTCAGTGCAAATACAAGAAAACGTACTGTGGTTGTTGCAGAACCAGCTGACAGATCGCCTTTACTTCGTATTCGTGCAGCCAACCGGGCAACAGCTATTGCTGAATATTTCAGGGATAAAGGCAAAAATGTTCTTTTGATTATGGACTCATTAACACGTGTTGCCCATGCAAGACGTGAAATCGGTCTAGCCCTAGGCGAACAGCCAACATCAAAAGGATATCCTCCATCTGTTGTGTCTTTGATACCAGCCTTAATTGAACGGTCAGGCACAGGACTGAAAGGTCAGGGGTCTATTACCTCGTTTTATACGGTTCTGGCGGATGGGGATGACACCAATGATCCGGTTGTGGACACGGCACGGGCAATTTTAGACGGACACATTTTGCTGTCGCGTCAGCAGACGCAGATGGGAATTTACCCAGCTGTTGACGTTCCAGCTTCCGTCAGTCGCGTAATGAACGAGATTGTCACACCTCAGCAGAAAGAAAACGCTTTGATGTTTCGGCGTCTTGTTTCGCTTTATCTTGAAAATCGTGATTTGATTCTGATGGGAGGTTACAGCCCCGGTCAGGATCCTGACCTAGATCTTGCTGTCCAGCTCTGGCCGCAATTGATGGGCCATGTGCAGCAATCCCTGAATGAGAAATCATCGTTCGATGAGTCTGTTGCTGGGCTTCAAGGTCTGTTTAGCGGAGCCGTATAATGAGCCCTAAAGAAAAGCTGAAGCGAGCTGCTATTTTTAAGAAAATGGCCTTGCGTGATAAGCTTGAAGCCTCTCGCAAACGCCAGTCCTTGGGCGTTCTGCGCGACGAGTTGTCTAAAACTAAGGGTGTGCGTGACCAGCTTGAAAACCTGGTTGAAGAAGCCTCATTCCCTAATCAGGCACAGACAGCAATGGCCCTATATTCTGCCTCTTGGTATAATACGCGGGTGCGTGACCAGCTTGAAATGGTGGCTAATCGCTGCACGCATCTGGATAAGGAAGTTCAGACCATGCAGACTGAACTGGCTCGCGCAGAACAGAAACGAGCCAAAAAACAACAAAGGGCTGAGGAATTGACTAGTCAGGCCAAAAAGGCAGCGCAGGATAAGGCTGATGAGAGATTAGCAGAGTTGCGTTCACGCCCGTTAGAGCGCTGAGACAAGCCCGCTTTGGAGTTTTGGCATTCAACTTGCACTTAAACAGTCGAGAACTTATGTCTGCATTTAAGAAATTAGGACAGGTTAATGTCAAAAATTATGGCCACATCTGGCAATCAAGTGCCAGTTTCAAAGGGATCTGCTCTAGGACAGGTTGCTATTGCTGATTCAGGGGTTGCCAGTATCTTTGCTGCTTTATTTGGAGGAATGCAGCTCACAGAGACCGAAGGTGATCCCGGCCCTGCTCAGTCAAGCTCGCAGACAGACGACGCAAATTCAAATTTGGAGCAAATTTTTGATCCACATGTGGCTGCAATGCTAGGGGCAATGCAGAAGGATAATCTGGGCCAGATCAAAGATGAGTCAATTCAAGATTCTACAGACGATGAAAAGACAGAAAACTTTGACCTGGAAACAGACAAGTTAGCTGATGCTGGGCTCCTTGCTGCTGATAACCGCTTATCCCAAGTCGGTCAGCGCAAGGCTAGCCAGATAAATGTTCAGAACCAGTCCCAGTTGGCCGCTCCGGCTGAGGATTTGAAGCAGGCTAATGCAAAGACATCTTTGATACAGACGCAGCAACCTTCAGACCTGAATGAAGATTTTATTGGCCCTCCTTTGCCCCAGGTAATTCAAAAATCTGCTCCATTAGGGACTGAGCGCACCAATAATAACTCAAAAAAGGCAATGACAGTCGCCCGCCATACTGTTGGCATTCAAAGTGATATGCCTCAAAAACCTGCTTTGAAGGTAGAAGTCTCAGATGACACACTTTCAGGAGAGTTGGCTGATGATCTAACAGATACAAAAGTTTTGGATGCAGCCGCCCTAAAAGCAGAACGGCTACCAGAATTAGCAAGGCGACCCGCAGATAGAAACGTTCGAATGTCAATTCCATCTGTTCAGCTGACCTCATCTGCTGCTGATTCCCAGACAGGCTTGTCAGCAGCTAATCACCACATAAATCCTTCCCAGAATAGTGGCCAGCATTTAGGCTCAGGCTCTGCGTTTGCCGGAATTACACAAACCGATCTGGCTGAACAATGGCTTGATGTTCTGGATATGCAGGATGAAAAATGGACAGAACAGCTCGTCCGCCGAATTAACCGTGAATTTAAAGCAGGTGGTAAAGGACTGGAGCTTGAACTGAACCCTAGAAACCTTGGTCGTTTGAAGGTCAACCTCTCCGTGGCGCAGGAACAGACGAATGTGGTTTTGCGCACTGAAACCGGGATAGCCGCACAAATGTTGACGGAGGCTGAGGGACGGTTAGCGCAGATGCTGAGTGATGCGGGGTTGAAGCTCGGCCAGTTTGACGCTTATAGCGGTGGACAGAATCGCGGCTTTGGCCGACAGGACAAACGACAGGAACAAAATGGCATGGTGGCAGAGACTGAAAATGATAGTCATACAGGTGACACAGATACAACAGATGGGTTAGTTAATTTGAAGGCGTAACCCTGAAGCAGCGGCCTGCAAATAAAAGAAGAGCTGAAAATAGGGTGACGGGGTGATGTCGTTATCAAAGCTGAGGAGAGTTCAATATGGCAGATGAAGAAAATAATGAGCCAAAGAAAAAAGGCTTTATTCTGCGTATTCTGATATTTGTGGTTGCAGGCTTAGTTCTTATTGGAGCTGGACTTGGCGGCGGCTACATTCTTTTTGGTGGCAGTCAGCCGGATCCCTCTGAAGAAATTGAATCTATAATAGAAAAGAAAATGGCAGAGGCAGAGGCTGAACGTGAGGCTGAAGATGAAGCTGCACTTAGTAATGATAAGGTTGTCAAGGAAACTCCTGAAATTGAAACTTTTGTGACCACCTATTTTGAATTTCCGGGCACCTTTACAACAAATTTGCGGGCATCACGTAAATTTCTACAGCTTGGGCTTGGCGTATCTACTCAATACGATGATGAAGTAATCTCAAATGTTGAGGATCATCAACTTGCGTTACGTTCAGAAATTCTGAATGTGATGAGCGATTTTAGTGAAGAAGAGATCCAGGGTAAAGAGGGCCGGAAAGCCTTGGCACAAGCTCTTGCAGATGGAGTAAATGAAAAGCTAATGCAACTGGAAGATTTTGGCGGCATTGAAGAAGTTCACTTTACATCTTTTGTTCTGCAGTGATCTTTTATAAGACTATTTTGTAATGTGAAGAGTTTCACTACGTTAACGGGCTTTGATAATGGCTTCTAAAAAACTGACTAGTGATGAAGTGAATGCACTGATGGAAGGGCTGCAAGACAGCCCTCAGGGCCTTAATATCGACGTGTCAACTTCAGACGATGTTCGCCCATTCGCTTTTGGTGAGGATGACCTCAGCCTTATGGGCGATTATTATGCCCTCCGTCAAGTAAATGAACGTTTTGCTCGGCAGGCGAGGACAGTGTTTTTGCCTATGCTGCGAATCCAACCGCGGATAACCTCTTTTGCGCCGGAGGTGAAAACATTTGATGAATATTGTGCTAGCATTGATGCGTTTATGAACCTAAATATCTCGCGCATAGAAGAGTTACGTGGTGCTTTCCTTATGGCAATCCCACCAAAATTCATTTCAACACTGACCGCCTCATATTATGGTGGAGCCATAAATAGTGGCGGCGGAAGCCGCAGCGAATTCACTTCTACAGAGGAACGGGTAATTGAGTTGGTATCAAAAGGCCTAAATGACGCATTGATGATGTCATGGCGGGATTTGATGCCGGTTACACTGGTAGAACAAGGACGCGAGATAAACACTCAATTTGCCTCTGTTGTTGATGGCGGCGAACTGGTCATTATCTGTTCTTTTGTAATTCAGCTGCCAGGGGCAGGTTCAGACACTGTTGACCTTGTTTATCCTCTACAAACGCTCAAGCCAATTGCCTCGCAGCTTCGTTCTCGGGTGCAGTCAGATTCCAGACAAGATAATGTTTCTTGGCGGGAAATGATGGAAAGAGCAATTCAAAATATTCCACTGCATCTCTCGGCTTTGTTGGGGCAACCAGTGATGTCAGTTGGTAAAATGACTAGGTTGAAGACTGGCGATGTGATACCGATCAACGTGAATGACGGGGTCACTGTCAAAATTGAAGATAAACCATTTTTTACTGGTGAAATGGGTGAGGTGGCAGGCAAGTCGGCGATAAGTCTGCAGAAACGCGTGTAACAGCAGACCGGCAGCATTGTCGGCATGAACCGATAAGGATTACAATCATGGCTGAAGAACAAGAAATGAATGAGCAAAACCAAGAGGATGGAATTCGTGATTTCAGCGCTCCACCGAGCGCGGCTTCTAGCAGTACTTCCTCTGAAAATCTCCGTGTTCTTGAAAATATTGAAGTTCAGCTATCTGTTGAGGTTGGAAACACCGAAATCAAAATCAAAGATTTGCTTCGACTGAATGAAGGCTCTGTCATTGAGCTTGATCGGCTAGCAGGTGACCCGCTGGATATTTTAGTAAACGGAACTATGATCGCTAAAGGTGAGATTGTCATGGTTGGCGAACGCTTTGGGGTACGATTTACAGAGATTGTTGATCCAGAAAAGCGGGTTGAAAGCTTGTAGCAGTATATTGCGCTCAGTCTGTCAAGAAACTGACAATAGTTTATTTGTACTCTGCAGCAGGTCATTAATCTAAAAAAATATACAAAAAACAGATAGTTAAAATTATTCCAGCGCAATTATGTCTGCTGGCATATTTTTTGCCTCTTTCGTACTACTGACTTGCATTTAGGCAAGCCTCAGCAGAACAAATGAAAGGGTACAGATGATGATTGCTCAAATTGTAGGGTTGCAGCAGATTCTAATTACTGTTGCATTTCTATCATTTTTGATTGGTCTGTTGGTGTTTTTGCGGATGAAAGGCGGTTCAATAAAAGCTAATTTGCAGAAAGGGCAGCGGATAAAATTGATTGAGGAAACGGCTATTAGCCCCACTGAGCGGTTGCGCCTGATTACCATTGATGGTCTTGAATTTGTCATGCTTTCTGGTAAGGGCATCCAGCCCGCATTTATGCCGTTATCATCGGCTGCGTTACAAATCGAAAAGTTGCCTCTTAGATCCGCTTTTGCTGAAGATAACCAGTCCTCTGAGCAACTAGAAAATGCAAAACCTGAATCTGACCTTGCCCCGCTTGAACTTACAATGCCGGCTTTTTCACAAAGTAAACAAATTACTGAACCCTTGGATGAAGGGGACATGAGCCCCCAACAGATGAATCCTGCGGAAGTTGCTGCATTTGCAGCAAAATTCAAAGGTTGGAGAAAAAAATGATGATGCATCAGACCATCTTTCCAAAGCTGATGCTAATTTTGAGTGGCATTTCAGGGGTATTTGCTCTCAGCGTGCTGGTTCTTCTGGCAACAGATGCATCAGCAGTTGCTGCTGATAATTTGGCTGGCCTAACCGGTGGCCTTCCAGCTTTGACTTCAACTGAATACGGGGATGGTTCAACCTCATATAGCCTCTCCTTGCAGGTTCTAGCCCTAATGACAGCGCTGACCTTGTTACCGTCTTTGGTGCTGGGGATGACTTCTTTCACTCGGATTATTATTGTTTTATCTATTTTGCGTCAGGCGATGGGGACACAGCAGACACCGCCCAATCAGGTGCTGATTGCAATCGCGCTTTTCTTGTCTTTGTTTATCATGGCGCCAACTTTTACAACTGTATATGAAGACGCTGCTGACCCCTATCTAAATGGTGATATATCAGCTGACATTGCTCTGACCAATGCAAGCAACACGATGAAGGGATTTCTGGTTAAAAACACCCGTAAAGATGACCTGAATATGTTTGCTGATATGGCGAATGAAACTGGGTTTGAAAAAGCAGAAGATGTGCCGCTGACTATTCTTCTGCCTGCCTTTATCACCTCTGAGCTCAAAACTGCCTTTCAGATTGGCTTTCTTTTGTTTCTGCCCTTTTTGGTAATCGATATGGTGATCGCCTCTGTTCTTATGTCGCTGGGAATGATGATGCTTAGCCCTATGCTTGTCTCGCTGCCATTCAAGCTGCTGTTATTTGTTTTGGTTGATGGCTGGGCCATGACAGTTGGATCACTTGTTGCAACTTATACGGCCTGATCGGTGCAAAACTCTTGAAGAAAGGTAGGCTGATGTTTAATTTCGATATGAATGTCGAATTCCTTCGTATGGCGTTGTGGCAGATCGTAATTATAGCTGGTCCCATTCTGGGTGTGGCATTGGCTATCGGTTTGTTGATTGGGATTATTCAGGCAGCTACCTCGATTAACGAGATGACGCTCAGTTTTGTTCCAAAACTTGTTTTGGTTCTTGTAACGTTTGGGTTTGCCGCAAATTTTATGCTAATCAACCTGACTGACTATTTTGCCTTTATCTTTGACCAAATTACGCAGATTGGCTGACCTGGAGGCCTGCGAATATGCATCTTCCTCTCACACTATTGCATGATATGGGCGGCCTGCCAGGATTGGAAATACAAGCGGTTATGTCTGTGTTGGCCCAATTTTTTCTTGCGACAATTCGAATTGGTGCCTTCTTGGTTGCCGTGCCAGTATTCGGGGCAGCCAATGTCCCGTTGAAGGTGCGTATAATACTGTCTGCACTTTTGGGTGTGGTTGTCATGGGTTATGTGCC
>CABYOG010000019.1 GCA_902520575.1 uncultured SAR116 cluster alpha proteobacterium | reverse complement strand
TGTTTATTTGCGGGGGATACATATCCTGTAATATGCGCCGTCATCCATCCTTGTGGATAAATTCGCCTAAACCCCTTACGAAAAGAGACTCCCTCAAGAACTGGTGAAAGAACAGCCAGCTTTGATAGTTCACGTTGAGTGAGATTAGTGCGAACAGTGACTTCAAGAAAATCAGGCTGGTCAGCAATAGTTTTCAATATTCGTTTTATTTCCGCTGGACGAAGCCAAACAATTTGCCCCACACGGCGGAGCCATAGGTTCAAGTCTGCTACCCGTGAGGGCAACACACGAAGCTCGAATACCTCTGAATTACCTGCCAACAGCCGGTTATGAACATCAAGAAGACGACCACGTGGGGCTTGTATTAGACGTTTATCAAATTGATTGCGCTCTGAAAGTCGACGGTAATTATCTGTTTGAGAGATTTGCAATTGGTAAAGTTTACCAACGAGAGTGGCGCCGAGAAGAATCTGACCAGCTCCAACCATCAGCATACGCCGGGTCATTGTAGATGAAAGCTCTTTTTGCTCCTTACGTTTCTTCATCGTATTTACCTTGAAAAAACATTTGATAAATACCCAACTCTACCCTGCCTGAAAAGCAATTACTTTTGCTAGCATAGACGACATCGATACAAGCACTACATAACACACAGGAAATAATAATGCAGTCATGCCTGTCTGTTGCAGCAGAGAGGAAAAGTCCGGCATGGAAGAATAGCTTATAAAATAAACCACTATTTTTATTGCCCCAGTCAATATTGCGATGAGTGAGAAATTTGCCCATAGTTCAATAAAATCTGCATCTCTGAGAACCGTTGCACGCCATTGTGTCACTAGTGCAGCAGCGATGAAGGCTGTGCAGTTTATTCCCAACATGTGATAAAACATAATTTCTGAAAACAACCCCATAAATAAAACTGCTAACAACGAGAGCCTGAATGGATACACAATCTGCATGAAATAGATGTAGCACAATGCAATTAATGGCGAAGAGCTATGAAAAATTGACCAATGTGCCAGAGCCCCCTCAACAAGAACCATAAATAGGCCACCCAATGCACATAGCACTTGGATTGGCAAAACAGACTGCAAATCAGCAGGTCTATCTAGCGGCCCTAAACTCATTGCAAAACATCTTTTGTGCTGAAACCCTCTAGCAGGCGACTTTCATCTCTTTCGGATAATGGAGTAAAAAATTCCTCTAAAACAGAAACACTGTCAAACTGACTGCCTTCTGGTCTAATTAAAATAGATACAAAGGAAATCGTGCGAAGATCTACAGCGGGTTCAACATAAAAGCTTCGTCCACGGCCCGTCACCACACGTCCGACCGGGAGCCCTGCGGGCAAAAGTTCACCATGACCTGACGTCAACACGAGTTCATTTTCTTTTGGCACTGCCTCCAGTGGTAAAAAGCTCAAAGATAGCATACCTGAATTTTGGCCAATGGCTAAACCAGGCCAAGATGAAGACGATAGCAGAATAGGTATACGAGAATTCACATCACTGATAAGCAAAACCCACGAAAAACGCCGCCCAACTTCTATCACATAACCAACAAGTCCATTAGCTGTAACAACAGGATCACCCCGCTGAATATTTTTATCAGGTCCATGCATAACCTGTATCGCATGTGAAAAGCTACTACCGGGCGCAGTGATTGCACGAGCAGTGACAGCCTGACGATCAGGCGGAATGACAGCCCCCAGGACAGTCCGCAATTGGAGGTTTTCAGACTCAAGAATCTCTGCCCTTCGTTGCCATCTTTTTAGACGGTCATTTTCAGCGCGAAGATGCATGGCCTCCTCACGCAAAGAAGCGACAGTGCGCACCCCCTCAAACATTGTTTCAACAGCTCTCACGGGAGCGGATACAACATCAAATAATGGAGCAAACAGCTCAGATATATCATTTTGAGCTGTTCGGACAATTAGGAGATCTGCCTTTCCAACGAGTATAAGAAGAAACGCAAGAAAAATATAAAAGAGCTGCGCTACTCGCTTAGATTGGCTTGCGCGCTTCGTTGTGCTGCGGCCTGCCATAGCACCTTTATGCCCCAATCAATACATGCCGGAGTGTTTTAAGCTCCTCTAAACAACGGCCAGTTCCCAAGACGACACAAAATAGAGGTTCCTCTGCTATTGAGATAGGCAGTCCAGTTGCGTCTCTCAAAACACTGTCCATTTCGCGTAACATCGCCCCACCACCTGTAAGCACAATGCCTTTTTCTACGATATCTGCAGCAAGTTCAGGTGGAGCCTGTTCCAGTGCCATTTTAACACCCTCTACCAATTGCTTCATAGGGTCGGATATAGCATCAGCAATTTGTGATTCAGAAATATTTATCTCTTTCGGAACGCCGTTTACAAGGTCGCGGCCCCGCACTTCAATCCTAACACCAGAAGATTTCTCAGGACGTCTTGCAATTCCTATAGTCTTCTTAATTCTTTCAGCGGTAGCCTCGCCAATTAGTAGATTATGGGTACGACGCATATAACCAATGATAGCCTCGTCAATTTTATCGCCTCCAACCCGAACTGAATGCGCATATACAATGTTCCCAAGTGAGAGAATAGCAACTTCAGTAGTTCCACCACCTATGTCCACAACCATCGAACCAGATGGCTCAGTTACTGGCAAATCTGCGCCAATGGCAGCTGCCATCGGCTCTTCAATCAGAAATACACGCCGGGCTCCTGCAGCCTCTGCTGATTCTTGGATGGCACGCCGTTCAACCGCTGTTGAACCTGATGGTACACAGATGATCATCTGAGGACTGGCAATTGAAAACCGTCCATTCACTTTGCGGATGAAATGTTTGATCATCTCCTCCGCTACCTCAAAATCCGCTATCACACCGTCAGCCATTGGGCGAATAGCCTGAATATTCCCAGGCGTTTTCCCCAACATAACTTTGGCTTCCTCGCCAACGGCAAGAACTTGTGTTTTTCCCCGCACTTGCGCCATCGCCACAACCGATGGCTCATTCAGAACAATGCCACGACCTTTCACATAGACAAGCGTGTTGGCAGTGCCAAGATCAATCCCAATGTCTGCAGACAAAAACCCAAAAACTGAACCGAACATGATGTTATTCCTAAACGGCAAGAAGAACTGTACCCACTCCGAATTCCAGGTGAATTCGACCTGCTCAAGATTGCACGTTTAATGCCAAAATGTAAAGAAGGGGAATCATTACGATTCCTATTGAAATCAGAAATTTATTCAAGCAGTTATCGGCGAGTGATAAGGCTCGTTCGGTGCACAAGATAGTTTGAAAACGTCTAGTTTTTGTCTTTGTCAACTAGGCGATTAGCCCCAATCCACGGCATCATTCCTCGCAGGCTTGCACCGACTTCCTCAATGTTATGTGAGGCATTACGACGACGAGTGGCTTTAAAGTTAGCCTGATGAACTTTATTTTCCAGCATCCAGTCTCGTGTAAAACGACCAGACTGAATATCTTCGAGAACCCGCTTCATCTCTTCTTTTGTCTCGTTAGTGATGATGCGCGGACCGGTGACATATTCACCATATTCCGCAGTGTTTGAGATTGAGTAATTCATGTTGGCAATGCCGCCTTCATAAATCAAATCAACAATCAGCTTAACTTCATGAAGACATTCAAAATATGCCATTTCAGGCGCATATCCTGCCTCCGTCAGAGTTTCATAGCCAGCCTTAATCAGTTCGACCAGGCCGCCACATAAAACAGCCTGTTCACCAAACAAGTCGGTTTCACATTCTTCTTGGAAGGTTGTTTCAATAATCCCTGAGCGCCCACCACCAACAGCACTTGCATAAGACAGGCCTATATCATGGGTATTGCCTGAAGCGTCCTGATAAACAGCAAGTAGGCAGGGCACACCGCCGCCTTTCAAATATTCACCGCGTACGGTATGTCCAGGACCTTTTGGCGCAACCATAAACACGTCAATATCACCACGTGGTTCGATCAGGCTAAAGTGGACATTCAACCCATGTGCAAAAGCAATGGCAGCACCAGGGCGTATATTTGCAGCAATTTCATCTGAGTAAATATCAGCCTGCAACTCATCAGGCGTTAACATCATCACGACATCACCCCATGCTGCCGCGTCAGCCACTGACATCACTTTAAAACCTGCAGATTCTGCTTTAGCCCGACTCGACGAATCTTCTCGTAGCGCAACTGCAACCTCAGGAACACCGCTATCCTTTAGGTTAGCAGCATGAGCATGGCCTTGTGAGCCATAACCAACGATGACGACTTTTTTTGATTTAATCAGGCCAATATCGGCATCTTGATCATAATACACACGCATAGTTTTATCTCCTTTAACTAAAACGCCTGTCGGGCGCGGTGCAGCTTGTCTGGCAGGGTGCAGTTGATTTGCTGTGTTTTAACAATCCATTCATATTTTGACCTAAGGTAATAAACTGTGAACCGCAGAAAAAAAAGAAAAAACTCAGTTTTACATTGCTGGCTATGAAGACATATCAATTTTGTTGCCTCTGGTCATTCCACAGACACCTGTACGGGCCACTTCAACATCACCAAGCGAGCTCATCAATTCAATGAAAGCAGTCACTTTTGATGAGTTACCAGTCACCTCAAACACAAAGCTGTTTAGCGTTGAGTCCAGAGTGCGCGCACGAAAGCTGTCAGCGACACGAAGAGCTTCAACACGTTTATTACCCGAGTTCATAGTTTTCACTAGAGCAAGCTCGCGTTCGACATGAGCTGATCCAATGGTCAAATCCTGAACTGAATGAACAGGCACCAGACGGGCCAGTAACTTTTTAATCTGTTCAATAACTATTGGAGTGCCCGATGTCACAACAGAAATGCGCGATTGATGTCTGGCTTCATCAACTTCGGATACAGTCAAACTTTCGATATTATACCCTCGGCCTGAAAACAACCCAACCACTCTAGCCAGAACACCTGGTTCATTGTCCACCAATATCGATAATGTATGTCGCTCTGAAACAGAGGTATCAAGCATAGCTTACGTTGTCCTTCTCATTTAAAGTAAGAAAACATTATAGTTTTCAGAGATGTGAAACAGAGAAAGTGCAGCATTTCGTTCAGACAAGTAACTTGCCTTCATCAGACACAGAATTTGACCCTTCATCCGTAGCGCTCAAGATCATTTCGTTATGTGCAGCACCTGATGGGATCATTGGAAAACAATTCTCTTCTTTCTCTATGCAGATATCTGCAATCACAGGCCCATCAGCATCCAGCATAGCTGTTATCACATCATCGAGTTGGTCGATATTCGAGGCACGCAATCCTTTCATGCCGAAGGTCTCAGCTAATTTGACAAAGTCTGGAAGGGACGCGCTGTAACTCTCCGAATAGCGTGAGCCATGATTCAGTTCCTGCCACTGGCGAACCATACCCATCCATTCATTATTGAGAATGAAAACCTTAACTGGCAATCTATATTGCGCGATCGTTGACAGTTCTTGCATGTTCATGAGAAAAGAAGCTTCACCAGATATGTCAATGACTGTAGCTTCCGGATGCGCAATTTGTGTTCCCACCGCAGAAGGCAGGCCGTAGCCCATCGTACCCAATCCGCCTGAAGTCATCCATCTGTTAGGCTGATGAAAACCAAAATATTGTGCCGCCCACATTTGATGCTGGCCGACCTCAGTTGTGATATAAATATCGCGCTCGCGCGAGAGCTCATATAAGCGCTTTACTGCATTTTGTGGTTTAATGACCTGACCAGACTGTACAAATTTTAGACAATCACGACTTCGCCATTCATTAATCTGTTTCCACCATCCAGACAGCGCCTTCGCATTTGGCGCAAAGCTCTCCTTCTTTAATTCAGCAAGCAGTGCATCCAAAACCGCGCCTGCATCTCCAATAATCCCCACATCCACCTGGACGACCTTGCCAATCGATGATGGGTCAATATCAGCATGTACCTTTACAGAACTAGGTGAGAAAGCGTTTAGGCGGCCCGTAACCCTATCATCAAACCGCGCCCCAATATTTAACATGAAATCACACTGATGCATGGCCATATTTGCTTCATAGGTGCCATGCATGCCTAGCATACCTAGAAAGTGCGGGTCATCTGCAGACAGCGCGCCAAGCCCCATTAAAGTCAGTGTTGAGGGCCAACCCGTCTGGGCTACAAGCTCTCTTAACTTTTCTGAAGCTTCTGGTCCTGAATTGACCAAGCCGCCGCCGCCATAGATAATGGGCCGCTTGGCCTTCTTCATCAATTTTACCGCCTTTTTAATCTGCTCAGCCGCAGGTTTTACGCGGGGCTTATAGCGCTGCTTATTTGCACTGAGCACACCGCCTTCAACGAAGGGCGCGTCAAGCAATTGAATATCTTTTGGCAAGTCAATGACAACAGGCCCTGGCCGACCTGAACGCGCAACATGGAACGCCTCCTCAACATTAGCTTGTAAATTCGCACTCGATTTACAAAGATAGTTATGTTTAGTGCATGGGCGTGTGATACCTGATGTGTCAGCTTCCTGAAAAGCGTCTGTGCCGATTAGATGGCTAGGAACTTGCCCGGTCAAACAAACGATCGGAACAGAATCCATCATTGCGTCTGTCAACCCTGTAACGGCGTTTGTTGCGCCGGGGCCAGATGTTACAAGCACCACACCCACCTTCCCCGTAGAGCGTGCATAACCCTCCGCCGCATGAACAGCTGCTTGTTCATGACGAACCAGAATATGACGGATAGAATTATTTCGGAATAACGCATCATAAATTGGTAAAACGGCCCCACCGGGATAACCAAAAATTACCTCAACCCCCTGATTTTCCAATACTTTTAGAATCAGCTCTGCGCCTTCCATCATCTGAGGCACGGACTTGGTCTGTTCAATATTCATTGTGTTTTATTTCCTATCAAATTCTCCAGAAAACGATCTCATTTCTAGTCCAACAGCCTAAATTGATCGTCCTCAGCATTCGGTTTTTGCTATGTATAAAAAAAAAGTGCCTGATATAATAAAGCGTGTATTTACAACAAAAACTGTGCCAAAGTCAAATATTTTATAAAATTTTTGGAAAGATTTTTTGACAAATTTTATTTGAATATATCTCGTTGTTCTCATAATTTGAAATAAAATTATTTCTTAACCATGTGATTTGTCTCTTCGCATAGTGCCGAGTATCCCGGCAACCGAGATAAATTGCCCTTTGTTTGTCAAAATCCCCCCTTAAATAAGCTGACAGAGCAGGTACGCCTAAAGCTCTCATGACAGGCAAATCAGCTGAAAGCCCTCGCGAGACAAGTTTTTCAACCTCTTGGAGACCACCACCGTTTACCATATTTTCAAAACGTCTATCTATCCATTCATAAATTATTTGACGATCAGGAATATGAGCCAGCTTAAAGGCACGACCTTTTAAGCCACCCTGACGGGGAAGTGCTTGCCAATAGGACAATGGCTTTCCAGTATGCATGACAACCTCAAGAGCGCGAATAACACGCTGTTTATCGCCAGGCTGAAGACGATTTGCAATCACAGGATCCTGTTCACGCAGCCTTTCCAGACAGTCTTCGCCCCCATGCTCAAAATAAAGAGAAGTCGCTTTTGCGCGCACAACACGAGGAACATCTGGGATTGATGAGAGACCATATTCTGCTGCTTTCAAATAAAGCCCCGTTCCACCCACTAGTATCGGCCAGCGACCTTGGGTGCGCACCTGCTGAACAATTTCTTGCACATCGCGCAGCCAATGCCCGACTGAATACCGTTCAGCCCCATCAACAGCACCATATAGCCTATGTGGCCGCAATGCTTCATCGGCGTCGGTTGGCCTAGCTGTAAGAATATGAAGGTCTTTATAGACCTGCATCGAGTCAGCATTGATAATGACGCCATCAATTTCTGCGGCTAAATCAAGGGCAATTGCTGATTTGCCGCTTGCCGTTGGGCCTGCCAAGATAATATAGTCTGCTGAGGAATTAAGCTGTGCCATAAGCAAAGGATTTACTTGATTGGACAAAGCCACGCAAGATGTAGTCAGGCAAGAGTCAAGTAGGCAATCGATTATTGTGTTTTCAACACTCAATTCAGACCAAAATTCTACCAGAGCCCTATCAGATTTCGCACAGCAAATAGATTTGACTAGCTACACTGTCCTTAGCACTGATAGCTCATCAAGTGTTGCCCTTGAAGCCCGTTATTCTAATCACCTATCAATAATGGAAATCAGAACAAAAGCAAATCTAGCTCAGATTGATGTAAACATAATTTCGGGGCACATTAGACGCAAAAAAAGACTTCTTTTGGCTGATATGGATGCGACTATCATAAAAGATGAGTCTCTTGATGAACTTGCAGACTTGGCAGGAGTTGCTGATAAAATAATTCCAATTACTAAAAGAGCGATGGCTGGTGAATTGGATTTTCAAGAGGCCTTATCCGCCCGTTTAAGCTTTCTGAATGGCCAGCCTGAGACGCTGCTTCACCAGGTTGTGAAAAACACAAAAATAACAGATGGCGCACATGAACTGGTTGGCACAATGCGCGCACATGGTGCACATTGTTACCTTGTATCAGGTGGGTTTACGTTTCTAAGTGGCGCAATCGCCCATCAACTGGGATTTACAGATCATCACAGCAATATCATGGGTATTTCAAATGGCATGCTGACAGGTAAGGCAGTTCCTCCGATTCTAGACCAACAGGCAAAACTCAGATTTCTGGAGCACTATATCAAAAAATTTGATCTCAAACCTGACGACTGCCTTTGTGTCGGCGATGGTGCAAACGATATGGCCATGCTGAAACATGCAGGGATGGGAGTGGCGTTTCACGGTAAGCCTACGCTTCGTAAAAAAATAGAGCTGCAACTCAATCACACTGATCTGACTGGCTTGCTATATCTTCAAGGATATCATTCAGCTGAATTTTCAACCAGCTAGACTTGCTGAAAGACAAAAAAGCCGGCGCGCATCGCCGGCTTTTTCAGTACTTTGAACAAACTTGACTTACTCATCAAAACTGATTTGCACAAATCTGGTTTGCCCATCACTTTCAATAAGCATCAGTACACCTTTGCGGCCTTCTTTTTTCGCGCTATCAATGCCTTCAACCAACTTTTCAACTGATGTAATGGCAGATTGATTAAGACGACGGATTATATCTCCAGGTTGCACACCTTTGTCAGCCGCTGGACTTTCATCTGTAACATCAACCACCACAATGCCAGTCGCGCCTGTGTCCAAATCAAATTTTTCAACTAACTCTTCAGTAAGTGGCGCAACAGTAAGGCCAATGTTTTCAATCCTAGTGTCATTTGTTTTATCTTTCGTCTGAGCCCGTGACAGTAACCCACCATTTTCTGCTTGCTCAAGCTCACCTAACGTTACAGATAATGTTTGCCGCTCTCCGCCTCGTATAACCTCAACATCAACTGTCGCTTCAACAGGCGTTTCCGCTACAATGCGTGGTAAGTCTCGGCTTTTAACGACGTCTTTGCCATCGAAACGGATGATGACATCACCTGCCTGCAGGCCCGCTTCATCAGCAGGTCCAGCTTCCGTAACGGAAGCAATCAGGGCCCCTTTGGCGAAATCAAGGCCAAGGCTATCTGCTATATCCTCGGTAACTTCTTGAATAAAAACGCCTAGCCATCCGCGGCGTGTACGTCCATAGTCCTGCAACTGGCCAACAACTTGCGTCGCCAGATTCGCTGAAATGGCAAAACCTATGCCGACTGAACCACCAGTTTGGGAAAATATGGCGGTATTAATGCCTATGACCTCTCCATCCAGATTGAAGAGAGGTCCACCAGAATTTCCGCGATTTATAGACGCATCAGTCTGAATGAAATCATCATAAGGTCCAGAGCCGATGTCACGCCCTCTTGCAGATACAATTCCCGCTGTCACCGTTCCGCCAAGACCAAACGGGTTACCGATAGCCATAACCCAATCACCGACCCGTAACCCGTCCGAGTTTCCAAAAGAAACTGCGGTTAATTTTGAATCTCCAGGATCTATTTGCAATACAGCAATATCCGTCTTCGCATCACGGCCAATGACTTTCGCCTTAAAACTCTCATCATTGGCCAACACCACAGAGATCTCATCAGCATTTTCAATCACGTGGTTATTAGTAACAACAATTCCTGCTGCATCGATAATAAAACCTGAACCAAGAGACTGGGCACGCCTAGACGGCTCACCCCTGTCCTGAAACTCCTTGAAGAAGTCTTCAAAGGGTGAACCCTCTGGAAATTGAGGCATTTGGGGGCGATTATTGTCGTTAACAACCATCGTGGTTGAAATATTTACAACAGCTGGAGACAGCTTTTCAGCTAAGTCAGCAAAACTATCAGGACGTTCAGCTGACGCAGCACTCTGACCGCCTAGAACGACCGATAAGGCCACGAATGCTATCATTAATGCATAACGGACTAAGAGCGCTGTATCTATACCACGCCGGACAACTACACTTTTGCACTCATTATCTATTACAAATGAGAAAACATGATTAGGCATCATTTAATCCTGTTACTTGTTACGTCATCAAAGTTTTTTAGGCTCAATAGAAGCTGCACAGTAGTGACATTACTGTTCTACTTTTAGAAAAGACTGCGCCCAGTACTTGTTCTCAATTTGACTGCATTGCGGCCATAATGGGGCGCGTATCTCAACTATGCCCTTAATAATTTATTCGGACCCGTCTTTATCCTTGAAAAAACGGAAAAATGTTGAATTAGGCGACAACACCATTGATGTGCCAGATTCACCAATTGACTTCCGGTAGGCTTCCATTGAGCGATAGAAAGAGAAGAATTCAGGATCGCGTCCAAAACTATTAGCATAAATGCGTATTGCATTAGAATCTCCTTCACCTCGGACTTGCTGTGCCTGCTTTTTAGCCTCAGCTACAATTACGGTTCTCGTCTTCTCAGCATCAGCTCTGATCTTCTGAGCTTCCTCTTCACCAGTTGCCCGAAATTCTTTCGCTTCTCTTTCCCGTTCAGATTTCATTCTGTTAAAAATATTCTGACTTGTGGCTTCTGGGTAATCTGCACGTCGCAGACGCACATCAATAATTTCGATTCCAAGGGATTCTACTGACTGATTAACCTCATCCCGAATAGAACCGTTGATGGTTTCACGCTCACCTGTTAGGATGGAGGCCAACGTTTCTCTTCCAAGAACCCGGCGAACAGATGAGTCAATGATGGATTCTAAACGAGCGCGGGCGCCGAATTCATTTCTAACAGTCTGGAAGAACAGAAGAGGATCCATAATCCGATATCTAGCATAAGCATCAACCTGAAGACGTTTCTGGTCAGCCAGAATGACCTCTTCTGCGTCCTGAGGGATCAAAGACAAAACGCGGCTCTCGTAGAAAACAGCATCCTGAATAAACGGAAGTTTAAATTGAAGACCTGGGCTCTGAATAATACGTTTGGGTTCACCAAATTGGAGCACAAGTGCCTGCTGGGTCTGATTAACGGTAAACGCAGCTGAATAAAGGCCTAAAATAAGAAGGCCCAAAGTAAGGAGCGAGATATTACGTGTCAGCTTCATTGTCTGGTCTCCCGTCAGTTCGCGTTCCGGGCTTTGCCCAGTTCTTTAAGCGGCAAATAAGGAACTACGGATTTACCGTCCTCATCGATAATTATCTTCTCAATATTGCCAAAGACTTCTTCTATTGTTTCGATGTAAATCCTCTCGCGAGTCACGTCTTTGTCTACTTCATAGGCAGAGTAGACCTGATCAAAACGCGAGGCATCACCCTGTGCTCTACTCACCACTTCCTCACGATAAGCCTCTGCTTCTGCAACGAGACGAGCTGCCTCACCACGGGCGCGAGGCACAATGTCATTACGGAACGCTTCCGCCTCGTTTTTCAGCCTGTCTCTATCCTGACGCGCACGCTGCACATCATTGAAGGCATCAATCACATCGGAAGGAGGGTCGACAGCTAGAAGTTGAACTTCACGCACCCGAACACCAGATTTGTATTCATCAAGCAGTTCTTGCAGCTTCTGACGCACTGATGTCTGCACATTCTGCCGTCCTTCAGTAAGCACAGTCTGAATAGCTGTCTGGCCGATAATCTCTCTCATTACAGCTTCAGCTGCTACCTTGATCGTGTCATCGGGCTCAGCCAAATTAAACAGATACGCTCCAGCATCTGCTATTCGCCAAAAGACGACAAAATCGATATCAACAATATTTTCATCTCCAGTGATCATTTGACTTTCATCAGCAATATCCCGGCGTGAAGCTGATCGACCAGAAATGTCACGGAAGCCAATTTCTAAACGATTATCTCGAGTCACATCGGGCTTCAGCACTTTTTCGATCGGAAAAGGCAGATGATAGTGCAATCCTGGCGAAGTAGTCTTAATCCATTCGCCAAAGCGAAGCACGACCCCTTGCTGCTGAGGGTTTACACGGTAGAAGCCTGTGGCTACCCATAATCCCAAAATTACAATCAATAACAGCCAAATAAATTTCATTGGACTGCCGCCGCCAGGGATACCACCACCGAACTGATTGCGAAAATCACGGAACATCTTATCAAATTCCGGAGGGGTTGGACGCCCAGGTGGTCGTCCGGAACCACCACCCCATGGGCCGCCATTGTTGCCGCCGCCGCCCCATGGGCCTCCGCCCTGATTTCCGCCTTGATTATTGCCTTGATTATTCCAGGGCATGTTAACTGCGCTCCATTGCCATAATAGTTTTATCTGCATGGTGATATACGCTATCGCTTTAACTTGCAAAAACAATCTGGCAAGACTAGATGGTAGTGCTATCACACAACTTATATTTAGACGTTTGACAGGAAATTCAAGAATGTCAGCACAAATTACCGAACAAAAAATTTTGGACGCCTTGAAATCAGTGCAAATGCCGGGACAAAATAGTGATATTTTAACCGCCGAGGCGGTAAGCAATATTGTTGTAAAAAACGGGAATGTTGGATTTACGATTGAAATCAGCCCAGAACAGGCTGAAGCAGCTGACTCATTAAAAGCGGACGCGGAAAATGCCGTCAACGAAATAAATGGTGTCCTTTCGGTATCTGTTATTTTGACCGCCCATAAACCAGCGGTGTCATCTACAAGTCAGGCACCTGTAGAGGCAGTTGGAGAAGGTGCCGGGGAAGACTTATTAAAACCAGCACGCCATGTGGTCGCCGTGGCCTCTGGTAAAGGTGGTGTTGGCAAATCCACGACATCGATTAATCTAGCGCTGGCATTTGCCGCTCAAGGCCTGAAAACTGGCATTTTAGATGCTGACATTTATGGCCCATCCCTACCTCGACTTCTTGGCTTGAGCGAAAAGCCGCGCAGCGAAAACAACAAACTGATTCCACTGTCTGCCTTCGGTTTAGAAGCAATGTCAATCGGCTTTCTTGTGGATGAAGACGCACCAACAATTTGGCGAGGCCCAATGGTCATGTCCGCAGTTCAGCAAATGCTTCGCGATGTTGCTTGGGGGGATTTGGATATACTAGTAATTGATATGCCACCTGGTACGGGCGATGCGCAGTTAACCTTGTCACAACGTGCTGAACTGGCTGGAGCGGTAATCGTATCTACGCCGCAGGATTTAGCCTTGATTGACGCTCGAAAAGGTCTGAACATGTTCAGGCGAGTCAATGTTCCTGTTCTTGGAATCGTAGAAAATATGAGCTATTTTGTGTGTCCTGCATGCGGCGAGATCTCTGATATTTTCGGAACTGGCGGCGCTAAAGCTGAAGCTGAACGGCTTGGTTTGCCCTTTTTAGGTGGCATCCCTTTGGACATGGAAATAAGAGCTACTTCTGATGCAGGCACACCCATTGTAGCGGAAAACTTTTCGTCGCCGCACGCACAAGCCTACGTTAAAATTGCAGAGACGCTAACTGCACAATTGGAAAAAGAAACCCGAACTGGGCCAGCCATCATCATGGACTAAGCCAACAGGTTAGTTTAGAGAAAGAGCGTCACGTTTGCGCGTTAAATGATGATAAGAAAAGCCAGGTACGTTACCCTCAGCGGCGAACTGCTGCACCAGCTTGTCATTCCACTCCCAGCTATTAAATGCCGGAAATTCAACGCCCACACTTGGCTCAGCATCGACAAAAGTTGCCTCTATTGTGTTGCAGTAGGGCAAACCAGCCTTATAAATCTGTCCCCCACCGAATAAAATTATTCGATTCTCACCTGATTTCTGCTCAATCAACCAGTCCATAGCAACATCAATGGCGACCGCTAAGCTGGCAACAGGAACAGCTCCATCGGCCCGCCAGCGCTTGTTGCGTGTCATCACCACAGACAAACGGCCTGGCAATGCCCGCCCTATTGAATCAAATGTCCGCCTACCCATTATCAGCGGGCAACCCATTGTCAGTTGTTTTACCCGCTTAAGGTCACCTGGAAGCTGCCAGAGCAAGTCATTACCATCACCAATAACTCGATTTTTGGCCATGGCCACAACACACACCATGCGGAAACTTTGGACCACCTGAAAATTAGTAGCTTGCTTTTTCATGCTTGCCTTCATATTGCGATAGGTGCAGCTATCGACGGCGCAGGATCATAGTCTGTGATCTTGAAATGACCAAATCTGAAAGCATCAAGAGTTTCAGGTGGATCTATTAATACCAATTTGGGAAGAGCCCCAGGCTGCCGTGTCAGCTGAAGTTCAGCTTGCTCCGCATGATTTAGGTAAAGATGTGCATCTCCCAACGTATGCACAAAATCACCAACGTCTAGGGACGCGACATGTGCGATCATATGAGTCAAAAGCGCATATGATGCGATATTAAAGGGCACACCCAGGAAAATATCTGCCGACCGCTGATAAAGCTGGCAAGACAACTTGCCGCCAGCTACATGAAATTGAAACAAACAATGACAGGGTGGAAGCGCCATTTCTGGCACATCTGAGGGGTTCCATGCCGATACAATCAAACGACGGGAATCAGGTGAGCTCTTAATGGCTTCAACCACGTCTGATAACTGATCAATTACACGGCCCTTTTCAGGGGTTTGCCAGCGCCGCCATTGCTGGCCATAAACAGGGCCCAGATTGCCTTGCTCATCCGCCCATTCATCCCATATTGAGACACCATTTTTCTGCAGATAATCAATGTTTGTATCGCCCTTAATAAACCACAATAGTTCGTGGATAATTGATCGCGTATGAAGCTTCTTTGTCGTCAACAAAGGAAAACCATTAGCAAGATCAAAACGCATTTGCCAGCCAAACACAGATTTTGTGCCCGTACCTGTTCGATCTGGACGCACAGTTCCGTTGTCCTTAACATGGCGTAAAAGATCAAGATACTGCTGCATTAGCTTCTCTGTTTTGCCTGATTATGAATCTGCCAAAATAATCTAGCAAAGCAGGGATAGAGTTTCCAGACTTGTCATAAACCTGTTTGTTAAAAAACAGTGAAAAGAGGCAAAAAACTTTCATTTTCACCCATTTGCCTGTTATAATAATAGGGCAAGCTTCGGCTGGCTATAACGATAAACATAATGTGAAATAAGCAGGGCGGACCCGGGGGCGGTACCCGGCGCCTCCACCAATTTAACTGCCGCCCCAAGGGGCAATAGGAATTTGGGGGCGAAATAGGATCGACGCATGTGGTAAAGGCATTATTTTCGTTCGGTATGGTACCCGCCGTTATCGGGCCATGTAGTAGTTGCAAACGACAACACTGCTCCGGTTGCTATCGCTGCTTAATGCGGCAGGCGCAACCACTTTAAAGTCCTGACGGATTGAGCTCTGTTAGGCGGGGTTTGGGGCTGCACCTGGCAACAGAAGCGGTCCCGCTAGTATTAATTGTCCTTAGCCATCAGGCTGGATGAGAAGCATGGATTTTTGCAGATGAGCGATTCGGATCAGACCAGCTCAATTAATTATGAACTTCTTGTAGAAGATTCTTTGAGAACCGTGGTGCGCGGCGCGCTGGCGATTGTCCAGGAATATGGGCTGCTAGGAGAATCGCACTTTTACATTACTTTCCGCACACAAGCAGATGGGGTTCAGTTAGATGAAACTTTGAAAGAAGGTAATCCGCAGGAAATGACTATTGTCTTGCAACACCAATTCTGGGATCTAACCGTTGAGGAGCACCAATTTTCTGTTGGTCTTTCTTTTTCTGGTGTCCAGTACCAGCTTGTAATCCCTTTTTCAGCTGTGACTCACTTTACTGATCCCTCAGTTGGGTTTGGCCTTCAGTTCAGTAATCCCGATGAGCCCCAAAAACAGTCAGATAGTGAAAACAGCGATCAGCCTGTGATTTTGCGGGAAGTCATGCAGGGGGATCAGAAAAAACTTGAGGCGCTGGATCAGAAACAAACCGAACAGGAGGTCGAAAATGCGCTAACCAGTTCCTCCACTTTTGAGCCAGATGAAGCAAGCGAAGAGAAGGACACCGAAAGCGACGAAACAGAAACTGCAGAGATTGTGTCACTTGATCGTTTTCGAAAAGACCCTGCCCCAAAACCATAATCTGCGTTATTAGGTTTTTCACCGTCAGGTCTGTTGAGCAACCTTAGACAGTCAATTTAAAAATTATTAGAGCTAAACAATGTCTGAATTTTCATACAGTCCACTTCTTCCAACAGGAAAAGATGATACCCCATACAGGTGCATTTCAACTGACTATGTCAAATCCACAGAAATTGGCGGCAGAACATTCATCGAGGTCGATCCTGCAGGGCTGACATTTTTGGCTGAACAGGCGATGGCTGATGTCTCACATTTGCTTCGGCCCGGACATCTGGCACAGTTGCGCACCATTCTTGATGATCCGGAAGCCACCCAGAATGACCGGTTTGTTGCACTTGAAATGCTTAAAAATGCAGTGATTTCTGCAGAACGTGTCCTGCCTATGTGTCAGGATACAGGTACAGCTTTGATAAATGGTGAGCGCGGTGAGTGTGTACTGACCGGCGGCACAGATGGTGAGGCCCTATCACGCGGCATTTATAATACTTATCAGTCCCATAATCTGCGCTTTTCTCAACTGGCACCATTGAGCATGTTTGAGGAGAAGAACACAGCCAATAATCTCCCTGCACAAATTGATATTTCTGCTGGTGCAGGTGATGAATATAAATTCACCTTTATTCAAAAAGGTGGCGGATCAGCCAATAAAACATTTTTATACCAGAAAACAAAGGCTGTTCTGACCCCAGAGGGACTGAAAGAGTTCTTAAAAGAAGCCATTGTCAGCCTCGGCACAGCAGCTTGCCCGCCTTATCATCTTGCAGTTGTCATTGGAGGTTCATCTGCAGAATATAATCTGAAAGTTGTGAAAAAAGCCTCAATACGCGATCTAGATAGCTTACCAAAATCTGGATCTATAACTGGCCATGGTTGGCGCGATGCAGACTGGGAAGATGAAATTTTAAAAATGACGCGCGAGCTTGGCATCGGGGCACAGTTCGGCGGGAAATATTACTGTCATGATGTACGTGTCATCCGCCTGCCCCGTCATGGCGCTAGCTGCCCCATCGGTATTGGCGTATCCTGCTCAGCAGATCGCCAAATCAGAGCTAAAATCACAAAAGATGGTTTGTTTCTGGAACAACTTGAAACCGATCCAGCACAATATCTGCCTGATTTGAGTGATGCAAAGGACGATAACGCCATCAGCATCGATCTTACCAAGCCCATGTCAGAAATTCAGGCAGAATTGACAAAACATCCTGTTAAAACACGTGTGAAGCTTACCGGCCCAATGATTGTCGCTCGTGATATTGCACATGCCAAGCTGCTTGAGCGGCTTGAGACTACAGGAACGCTGCCAGATTACATCAAAAACCACCCCATCTATTATGCTGGCCCAGCGAAAACACCAGATGGTATGGCCTCAGGTTCTTTTGGCCCAACAACAGCCGGACGGATGGATTCCTATGTTGACCGCTTTCAAGAAGCTGGCGGTTCGCTTGTCATGCTGGCGAAAGGCAACCGCTCAAAACTGGTCAAGGATGCCTGTAAAAAACATGGGGGATTCTATCTTGGCTCTATCGGCGGTGTTGCCGCTAAATTGGCCTTAGAATCGATAAAGAAAGTTGACGTTCTGGAATTTCCAGAATTAGGTATGGAAGCTGTTTGGCGGATTGAAGTGCACGACTTCCCTGCCTTCATTGTGACCGATGACAAA
>CABYOG010000018.1 GCA_902520575.1 uncultured SAR116 cluster alpha proteobacterium | reverse complement strand
AAGATGGCTTGCTGCATATCCACTTGGTGCGCGAAATCCCCGAAGCGATGAAGCCGCAAAAGATTGAAATCAATTCAGCAGGACAGCTGCTGGATATCAATAAGCGCAAAAAGGCATCTTAACCATTGCTTTCATAAATCAACAGAAACCCCCGCCGCTGTTTGGTGGCAGGGGTAATTTATCCTGGTCCTTGTCCCTTGGAACTTACGGGCCAGCAAAAAAGTCAATCTGTCTTCAAGCTGGCCTGTGCTGCGGCCAGACGGGCGATAGGCACTCGGAAAGGCGAACAGCTGACATAATCAAGGCCAACTGTCTCGCAAAAGACAACTGATTTCGGATCACCGCCATGTTCACCACAAATCCCCAACTTGATATCCCCGCGCACAGCCCGGCCCTTGTCAGCACCCATCTGCACTAGCTGGCCAACACCATCAACATCAATGGAAACAAACGGGTCTATTTCATAGATTTCCGCTTCCTGATAGGCATGCATAAAATTGGAGGCATCATCTCGGCTGATTCCCAAAGCTGTCTGAGTTAAATCATTCGTCCCGAACGAGAAAAACTCAGCTTCAACAGCCAACTGGTCAGCACAGACAGCGGCCCGCGGCAGTTCAATCATGGTTCCCACCATATAAGAAACATCCTGTCCAGCTGTAGCAAATACATCTGCGGCCACCTCATCGATTATTTTGCGGCAAATCGAAATTTCAGCAGCTGTCGCTGCCAGCGGTATCATCACTTCTGGTATCGGCGCGGCGGACGATTTGGCCACATGCACCGCAGCTTCAAAAATCGCCCTAGCTTGCATGGCACAAATCTCAGGATAGGTGACCGCCAGCCGGCATCCGCGATGCCCCAACATCGGGTTGGATTCTTTCAGTCGTAAGGTCCGTTGCCGGGCTATTTCAATGGATATGCCAGATGCTTTGGCCACATCTTCCAACTCTGCATCTGAATGGGGCAAGAATTCATGGAGCGGCGGGTCAAGCAGGCGGATAGTCACAGGCAGACCCGACATGATCTCAAACAGCTCAATGAAATCCTGTCGCTGCATCGGCAATAATCTTTCCAATGCTGCCTGGCGCCCGGCACTGTCACTTGCCATGATCATCTCCCGCATTGTAATGATCCGGTCCGCATCAAAGAACATGTGCTCGGTCCGGCATAGACCAATGCCCTCTGCCCCAAACTCCCGGGCTATGAGGGCATCAGCCGGGGTTTCTGCATTTGTGCGCACCTTCATCCTGCGCAGGCTGTCCGCCCAGCCCATCAACACTTCAAACGCCTCAGATAGACGTGGCTGTATCTTAGCAATTTCACCCTGATAAATCTCGCCCACACCACCATCAATCGTGATCATATCTCCGTCTTTTAATTGAGCATCACCGATAAAGACCTTGCCGGATGTCACGTCGATGCGCACTTCCCCTGCCCCCGACACACATGGCCGGCCCATACCCCGTGCAACCACAGCAGCATGGCTTGTCATGCCGCCACGGGCTGTCAAGATACCAGCTGCGGCATGCATGCCATGGATATCTTCAGGGCTGGTTTCAACCCGGACTAAAATCACAGCCTCTCCCTGGCCAGCCCGGGCTTCTGCTACATCAGCGGTCAGCGCAATTGTTCCAGATGCTGCCCCAGGTGAAGCTGGAAGACCACGTCCTAGGCAGACGCGCTGGGCATCTGGATCAAGTGTCGGATGCAGAAGTTGGTCAAGAGATTCAGGATTTATGCGGCTCACAGCCTCACTATTTGTGATCAGCCCCTCATCAGCCATTTCAACGGCAATCCTGAGCGCAGCCTCAGCTGTGCGTTTGCCACTTCTGGTTTGCAGCATGTACAGCTTATGCTTTTCGACTGTGAATTCCAGATCCTGCATATCCCCATAATGGCGTTCAAGCTTTTTGCGGACCTCATCCAGCTGGGCAAACACCTCTGGCATTTCTTCTTCCAATGAAGCTTCACCTGAACCACCAGCAAGACGCGCTACTTTGGTCAGCGGCAGCGGTGTGCGAATACCAGCAACCACATCCTCGCCCTGCGCATTGACCAAAAACTCGCCATAAAATAGATTTTCGCCTGTTGACGGGTTACGAGTAAAAGCGACACCCGTTGCGCAATCCGCACCCATATTGCCAAACACCATGGCCTGCACATTCACAGCCGTACCCCAAGCTGCCGGAATTTCGTTCAGACGGCGATAGGTGATCGCACGGTTATTCATCCAGCTGGCAAATACTGCCCCTACCGCTCCCCAAAGCTGTTCCACCGGGTCCTGCGGGAATGGCGCACCGGTCTCATCCATCACAATCTGCTTATAACTATCTGTCAAATTGGCCAATTGTTCAGCTGTTAGTTCGGTATCCTGAAGAAGACCACTTGAGAGCTTGAGGCCTTCCAACGCATCCTCAAACAAGCCATGATTAACACCCAAAACCACATCGCTATACATCTGTATAAAGCGGCGATAGCTATCATACGCAAAGCGGGCATCACCACTCGCAGCGGCCAAACCAGCCACACTAGCATCATTCAGACCCAGATTTAACACTGTGTCCATCATGCCGGGCATAGAGGCCCGAGCCCCAGAGCGGACGGACAAGAGCATCGGATTATCAGCATCAGTAAATTTACGGCCTGTCTCTGCCTCAATTTTGGTCAAGGCGGCCTCAACCTGTGATTTCAGCGCATCTGGATAGCTGTGGCCATTATCATAATAATAGGTGCAGACCTCTGTGGTAATAGTAAAGCCGGGCGGCACAGGCAGACCTAGCATAGCCATTTCTGCCAGATTAGCGCCTTTACCTCCCAAAAGGTTCCTCAGTGACGCGTCGCCATCACATGCCTGTGTTCCAAAGAAATAAACCCATTTTGTCATTATTTTTGTCCCCGCCCTTTCAGCGTCCACAACCATTAAAAAAAATTCGCATCTGCTTCTAGGCTTCCCCTATATTCAACCCTCAAGCTGACTGAAATCTGCAATAACCAGCATCTTGGCCCGCACAGCTGCCAACAGGGCCAACCGGTTTGACCGAACAGAATCCTCATCTGCATTTACCACAACCGCATCGAAAAACCGGTCTATTGGCCCAGATAGTGATGCTAGGCCCTGCATCGCAGACAAAATGGCTGGTTCATCTTGGCCACCACTGTTGGGTAACAGCTGAACTGCCTTATACAAATCTGTTTCCGTCTGATCAACAAACAAGTCTTCATCTACCTGCAAAGACAAATTTGATGTTTTCTTTTCTTCTGCGGCCAACAATGAAGACACACGTCGCCAGCCACCAGCAAGTAATTTGCCGTCATCTGAAGATAGAAAACCGTCTAATGCTGTAGCCAGCCGCCGCCACAAGCGGACATCTCCAACAGCACCCTCCGGAGCCATAGCAAGCACTGCTGCCACCACGTCATGTTTAATTCCAGACTCCCGTAAACTGACACGCAAGCGCTCCAGAATGAATTCGGGCAAGTCAGCATCTTGAGCTGCAGCATCTTCACTATGGGCATCAATCCTGTGCCCGGCAGATTTGTGGAGAGCAGAAGCATCAGCCAGCAATTCATCAATAGACAGATCAAGATTGCCTTCGTCAATAATGCGCAGAACGCCCAAAGCAGCTCGCCGCAGGGCAAAGGGGTCACGTGAACCTGTTGGCTTGGCCACGATACCAAAAAAGCCTGTTAACGTGTCAATCTTATCTGCTAGTGCTACAATCTGCCCATACAAGCTAGCAGGAATCTCATCGGACGGGCCTTGCGGGAAGTAATGCTGCGTCAGAGCGTCTGCCACATCAGCCGCCTCACCTGCAGCAGTAGCGTAATAACCGCCCATTATGCCCTGTAATTCAGGAAATTCACCGACCATTTCTGAGGCCAGGTCAACCTTGGCCAATACTGCTGCACGGCGCGCTGTATCCGGGTCAGCTGCATCAAGGTGGTTTGCAATGGCCTGGGCAAGGGCTGCCATCCTTTCGGCTTTATCAGCAACGCTGCCTAACCCCTCATAAAAAGTCATAACCTCAAGCTTCTCCGCTAGACTGTCCAGAGGTGTTTTTTTGTCCTGCTCATAAAAAAATTTGGCGTCTGCCAGACGCGCACGCAAAACTCGCTCATTGCCCGCAGCAATTAACTTGTCATTTACAAGATCTGAACGCCGGTTTGTTACGGTCATAAAAAAAGGCGCCAGATTTTCCGCTGCCCCTTTTTTTGAGAGCGCAAAGAATTTCTGATGCACCCGCATGGAGGTAACCAAAACTTCAGGCGGCAGACCCATAAACTCTGTCTCAATCTGGCCCAGGATAACATTCGGCCATTCAACAAGACCGGTGACCTCGTCTAGAAGGCTGTCATCAGCAACTGGCTTCAGCTGCTTTGTGGCAGCAACGTTTTCAAGCTGGTTTGCAATACGAGCTTTTCGTTCTTCATGATCAACCAAAACGTGAACATCTTTCATAGCTGCAATATAGCTGTCAAAATCAGACAGACAGACTGGATCAGCAGGATAAAAGGGATGACCCATAGCTGTCATACCAAAGGCAATACGCTTTGCGCCACCAAGGTCAATCCAGCCAGCGATAGGCTGACTATCCACAAGCACATTCACCGAATGAAGCGGGCGCACCCATGTTAGCCTTGTTTCTGCCCAGCGTTGACTTTTCGGCCAGGGAAAATTGGTTACAGTCTCAGCAATCACAGTCTGCAGACATTCCGCCAACACTGCGCCTCGCTGCTGCATCACCGCAAAATAAAAGGCTCCTTTTTCCGTCTCGCGCTTGACAAGCTGTTCTCGGCTGAGGCCTATTGATTGACAAAAGCCATCAATCGCCTTATCCGGAGCATCTGTGCGCGGGCCCCGCTTGTCTTTCTGACCATCAGGCAGAGCCGTTTCAAGGCCAGTAATCTCAACAGCCATATGACGCGGGCTTACAGCCAAGCGCCCCTGCTCTGCCGTAAAGCCCAATGCGACTAGCCGGCCGCATAAACCATCACACAGCTCAGCAACGGCTTTTATCTGCATCCGTGCCGGGATCTCCTCACAGCCAATTTCGACAAACAACACGCTCATCCCGGTTCATCCTGCTGGCTGGCCTCAGCTTTACCGACCCATGTTTCACAACAGCCCTTAGCAAGTGTCCGGACCCGTGCTATATAAGCCTGACGTTCACTGACCGAAATCACGCCTCTGGCATCAAGCAAATTAAACAAATGGCTTGCTTTCATGCACTGATCATAGGCGGGTAGCGCCAGCTGGCGATTTAGCAGCACAGCGCATTCAGTTTCTGCATCCTTAAAATGCTGGAACAGGACATCTGTGCTGGCATGTTCAAAATTGAAGGCTGAAAATTCAACTTCGGCACGGTGAAAAATATCACCGTAACTCTTCCCACCCTCAGCTGATGGTACGCCATCCCAGTCTAGATCATAGACATTTTCAACGCCCTGAATGAACATAGCCAAACGTTCCAGTCCATAGGTCAGTTCCAGCGGCACTGGATTACATTCCAGCCCGCCAACCTGCTGAAAGTACGTGAATTGTGAAATTTCCATCCCATCACACCAGACTTCCCAGCCCAGCCCCCAAGCACCTAGAGTTGGAGATTCCCAGTCATCTTCAACAAAGCGTATATCATGTGCGTTCACATCCAAACCAATTGCTTCCAATGACCCAAGATAGAGTTTCTGGCTGTCAGGCGGAGACGGTTTCATGATGGTCTGGAACTGATAATAATGCTGAAGACGGTTTGGATTTTCACCATAACGGCCATCTGTCGGCCGCCGCGATGGCTGCACATAGGCTGTCTTCCAGACCTTGTCCGGCCCCAACGAACGCAAAGTTGTTGCGGGATGGAATGTGCCGGCCCCAACTTCCATGTCATAAGGCTGGAGTATTACACATCCCCTTGCCGCCCAATAGCTTTGCAGATTAAGAATGATCGATTGAAAATCAGTTTTCATCAGTTACAGGCAAGCTTAACACTCAGAAGGAACGCCGAGGCGCAATCATGAGCGGGACAGTAGAGAGTCTCCACATAAAAATCAACTGTTCACAGGGCAGTCAGAATTGTCGCAACCTGCCACTGAGACATAGGCTCCACATAATTCACATTCTGTAAGCTCAACAAAGCTGTCAGCCTTTTTTTCTGCTGTCTTATTCTGATCAACATTCCGTGTCCGATTACGTCTATCGAGCAGGCGGAAAACCAACCAGACCAGCCATAGCACTGCAAACAATAGCAGTAATTTCGAACCAGAAAACATATCCCAGAACCTTTTTATTGTGACCTGTGCATCCGCATCTTGCTAAAGGCCGTATCGCTGCCAGTAGTTGCGCTCTTCTAAATGAGCAACCAGATGTTCTGCGCCTGCCCTGCCAACAGCTTGACCTGCCGGCCCGGAAAAGGACAAAAACTGGCGTTTTGGCTGAACAGCCACAATCTCTAGCTCGTCACCAAAACGGTCAGTCAGCATATCATGCATAGTGCCCAGACCATCCACAAGGCCAAGTTCAAGCGCTTTTACCCCGGTCCAGAACTGACCGCTGTACAGCTCATCCTCAGTAGCATCCAGGCGGCCTCCGCGCCGGGTCTTGACCTGGTCGATGAAGGTCTGGTGTATGTCAGACTGCAACGTTTGCAAATACTGCACATCCTCTTCTTTTTCAGGCCGAAATGGATCTAGCATTGATTTTGACCTACCCGAGGTGTAAACGCGCCGTTCAACACCCAGCTTTTCAAGTGCTTGCGGGAAGCCAAATCCAGCAGAGATCACTCCGATAGACCCAATGATAGAGGCATTATTTGCAAAAATCTCATCCGCAGCAGTTGCCAGCCAATAGCCACCAGATGCGGCTACATCTTCGCAAAAGGCCAGCACAGGTATATCATGTTTTTTGGCCAATTGACGGATGCGAGCGCCGATAAGCGCTGATTGTACAGGCGAGCCGCCAGGCGAGTTAATCGCCAAAATCACAGCCTTGATCCGGCGCATGCCAAACGCTTTTTTCAACACAGGATCAATACTGTCCAGATTCAGCCCGCGTTTAAGCGGACTGCTTCCGGCCGCGATAACTCCAGTTAGCCGAACAAGGGCAACACGCGGCACGCGCGACTTCCAGAACATCAGCTTTTGTAAAAATGACTTCATCTCGTTTCCTGTTTAGGCAAGTCTGATTCTAGGCTTCTAGGTGTGTTGTTGCAGGATGGCGCAACAGCAGCCCCTCCCCCTTCATAACTCGGCGGGCTTCTGACGTCAAAGCCCCGCTGGCATGATGCAAAACCAGGCCAGGCAGCATTGCCATCGCCCCCTTTACGCCTGCACGGGCCGTAATGATCATTCGTATAGCCGGGCTGCTACGATAAGACCATAACGGGTACAATAAAATCTCTCCGGCACCGCCATCACTCAAGCCCCGAATCACTTGATCTGTCCGGTCAGCACGGACGATGAAGCTGACCCTGCCTTTTGATTTTACAGCCCATAAGGCAGAAGCAACCCAGTCAGACAAAGCCGCTTCATCAGCATAATGTGCCTCACGCCGGCGGCGCGAACTGGAAGGCAAATCTGAGCCGTGATGGAACGGCGGATTGGCAAACACATGATCAAATGATCCTCGCAACACAGGCGGTAGCGTTAGCACATTGCCTAGATGGGGGCGGATAACCGCTGTCTGGTCATTCACAGAAATATTATAACTCAGCAAATCAAAGCTAGTCTGGTCCTTTTCGACTGCTGTGATATGCACATTTGCGCATCGCTGACAGACTGCCAGTGATATGCCGCCAACGCCTGCTCCCATATCCAATAGGCGTTTGCGCTGCTCTGCATGTCTTCTGGTTTGTTTTTTGGACACTACTCCGGTGTTTATGCTGGCCGCTAGGATCACTGCATCTGTACCCACACGGTAGCCGTCACGCGGCTGGCGCAGATGCACCTGACCAGATAAAAAGCAGTCATCTGTGGTCACCAGAGCTGCAGCAGTCGCATCAGTCATTGTAGAGCTGGCCTTCATCAGCTAAAAGGTTACGGGAAGGCCGCAACCAGCCTGTTCTCACCATAATTCGCCGCGGGAAGACACCTATTCCTGCTTCCAGTGAAGAAATATGCTGATCAAAAATTTGATACGGTATCTGCGCTTCAGACAATATTGACTGCAAAAGGGTCAGGCGGACCGGGTCAGTTGTTTTTACAAGACATTCCATAGCCATAATTATCTGATATAAACACCGTTTTTCCAAGTACTGAAAGAGAAATCTGTTTTTGCTTGCACAAGCTGTATTAATCAGCCTATCAACACAAAACGAAAAACGCCTTAGTTTTGAAAGAAATGTCCATTGGATATTTTTATCGACTTGATATGAACCTAGCTGAACGAAAAACTGAGCGGTCACCCCGCGCGTCACTGGATAAACTGCTAGCCCTTTGCGCACCGTCAATGGCGCAGATAAATGATATAATCCAGGCCCGGATGGCCTCAAATGTGCCTCTTATCCCTGAACTAGCAAGTCACCTTATCGCAGCCGGGGGCAAACGGATGCGGCCGATGTTATGCGTGGTTGGCGCATTGGCCGCCAGTAAAGGTCAAAGCGCGCCGGCCTCTGTTCTTCAGCTTGCAGCTGCGGTTGAATTTATTCACAGCGCCACTCTGCTGCATGATGATGTTATCGACAAATCAGACCGACGACGCGGCCGCGACACAGCCAACGCGCTGTGGGGTAATGAAGCGTCTGTTCTGGTCGGTGACTTTCTGTTTGCCCGCGCGTTTGAGCTTATGGTGGAAACAAATGATCTGACCGTTCTTGGTCTATTGTCATCAGCCTCTGCGCGTATTACCGAAGGCGAGGTAAAACAGATGACCATGGCTGGCGCGCCTGACAGTAGCCTAGATGATTACCTTTCTATGATTACAAACAAAACAGCGACTTTATTTTCTGCGGCAGCAGAATCCGGCGCACGGGTTGGAGGCGCGGACGAGGCCCTTTCCACAGCTATGCATCACTATGGACTGCATATGGGTATGGCCTTTCAAATTTGTGATGACGCGCTTGATTATGAGGCTGACCCCATATATCTGGGCAAGAATGGCGGCGATGATTTCCATGAGGGCAAAATTACCCTGCCCGTCATTCTGGCCTGGCAAAAGGCTGATGACGTTCAGCGGGCCTTCTGGAAACGCACATTAGGAGACAACATTATACAAGACGGGGATCTTGATAAAGCCCGCGCACTATTAGGGCGTCACAATGCGATTGAGAATGCTTTGTCTTATGCCCGTGCAGAGACAGAACGCGCTATTCAAGCCTTGTCTGTCGTGCCAGATGGGCCTGTAAAAGCTGCGCTGCATGAGGCCGCCCTATTTGCGGGCAAACGGGCCTATTAGGGCTTTTTTGGAAGCATGCCCAGCTGATTGACATGCGCGAAAGCTTCTGAAGAGATCACCGACTGCAGATATTTGGATAAGATGACAAGCAGGAAAAAGCCCTTGTGAGTTGATAGCAGACAAGATTATGAGACGCGCGAATGCAAGCAAAGGCAGACCCAAAAATCGTAGAGTGGGCAGGAAGAGGTTAAAACAGAAGCCAACTAAAGCTTTACGCCTGCCGCATAATGCCCCTGAAATCGACCTGACCATTAGATTTGTGGGCAGCCGCGGTGATGGCATTGGCTCAGCAAGTTACACAGTCGGGCATGAGACTAAGGCCTGGCGGTTTTATGTGCCGGGCAGTCTTGAAGGCGAGCAGGTACGGGTCAAGCCCCAGCAGCTGACGGGCCAGGGTCTTACAGCAGATCTGGTTGAACTTCTGAAACCAAACCCTTCTCGCTCTGCGCCAATCTGTGACGTTTTTGCCGGGCTCAAGGGCTGCGGTGGCTGCAGCCTGCAGCATATGAACGAAGCTGCCTATCGGAACTGGAAGCTGGATCAGCTAAAGCGTGTTTTTGAAAAGGCTGGCTTTGGAACCGGCAATTTCATGGCGCCCCCATTTGTTCTACCTATCTGGACACAGATGTCAGGGCGCCGAAGGGTGCGCCTGTCTTACCGGCAGACAGAGCAGACCTTTATTGTAGGCTTTACCGGACGTGCTTCGCATTTCATTCATCCACTGGAAACCTGTGGCGTTTTGCAGACAGAGCTAAAAAAGCTCATCACACAACTTCACGACTGGGCCGCCCCGCATTTGCCTGCAGGACAGAGTGGACAAATCGCGATCAATCTGCTGAGCAGTGGGTCGGACATACTGCTGCTGCCAGATGAGACGCTGGCAGATAAGGTGCTAACGGCTTTGTCAGCAGAGCTGGACAGCCTGCCGGTCTGTCGTCTATGTGTACGCCAACCAGAGACTGATATCCCGCTGCTGCTAGCCGAAAAGGCCCCGGCTGTTCTGCAGCTTGAAAGGGCGATTGGCGGCCATAACCTGTATCCGTCACCAGGCAGTTTTTTGCAAGCCAGCAAAGAAGCTGAAACCGCATTAATACAGGCTGTTCTGCGATCAGCTGCAGCCCGAACAGACAGGTTGCAGTCCGGCCACCCTTTGCGGGTTATGGATCTGTATTGCGGGATTGGAACCTTTACCCTACCCCTGTTGGGTAACGGAGCCAAAGTGACATGCTATGAGGCAGACCGAACAGCTATTGACAGCCTTCTTGCAGCGACACGGGCAGCAGGGTTTGGAGTATCCTGCAGCACCCACAGTCGTGACCTGGTAGCTGCTCCGGTGCGTGCAGAAGAGTTCTGCACAGCAAAAGGTGAGCCGAAATTTGATTTGATCTTGCTTGACCCACCGCGCCAGGGGGCAGCACCACAGACCGCCCAATTAGTTGAGCTGGCAGACCTTCTTCAAAAGGATGCGCCAGACGGCGTTCCCGATATTGTTCCAGACATCGTGATGGTGTCCTGCAATCCGCATACAGCGGTTCGAGATATCGCTGTTTTGGTAGCAGCAGGCTGGCAGCTGAAAGAGGTTCAGATGATTGACCAGTTTGTCCGTACCGCCCATACTGAAATTGTCACCAGGCTGGTCTTTGACGGCAGGCAGAATACAAGAAGATGATTAGACGTTATTCCGTCACCCTGCATGGGCATCGCACCTCCATCTCGCTGGAGCCGGAGTTTTGGGCTTTGCTGAGACAGGTAGCAGAACAGGACGCTCTATCCTTGGCTGCACTTATACAGACCATAGATGATGAGCGGCTGACTACCAGCCTGCCCAGGGGCTTGTCTAGCGCAATTCGGGTCTATTTGCTGCAGTATTTGCAGAACCGGCAGGTATAAAGCCAGAACAGTCTCCCTGTGTTCCGATTACAACGACAGATGATGCAAAAAACAAATGCGTCTTTTGTGGGATTGACTATACTAGCTAATAAATAGACGTGATGCACGTGCTCAGCCAACTGCAATGCAAGAGGTAGCAGATTGAAACCAAAAGCAAGGCGGAGAAAAGGGACCAAGTATAATATGACACAAACGCTGTCTAATCTGACAATTGGGATCTTGCAAACCGGACAGAACCGAGCTGATCTGAAGGGCAACTTTGATGAATATCCGATGATGTTTGACCGGCTGCTGAACGAGAAAACAGGCCCACGCTGGACAAAACTGAAGACCTACCGGGTGCTTGATGGTGAATTTCCGCAACAAATCAGAGCCTGTGACGGCTATATCGTGACAGGCTCGGCTGCTGGCGTTTATGAGGATCACAGCTGGATAAACCCGCTGATGGCGTTTATCTGCGAGGCGTATGACGCGGATATTCCACTTTTAGGTATCTGTTTTGGACATCAGGCGATCGCGCAGGCGCTTGGTGGTGAAGTTGTGAAATGGCCAGATGGCTGGGGCGTGGGAGTAAAGCCCACGCGATTTGAACGCCAGCCTGTTGCCAAAGCAGAGCTGCCAGATGATGCGGTTGTGAAGCTTATTTATTTTCATCAGGATCAGGTGACCCGCCTGCCCAAAGGAGCTGAGCGACTGGCCAGCAGCGATTTCTGTGATGAGGCAGGCTTTACCCTGTGCAACAGAGATGGGGTTCAAACTGTGCTTTGTCTGCAAGGGCACCCAGAATTTGACGCGGGCTATTCAGCTGCGCTTCTTGATTCGATTGAGAATAGGGTTGGGACAGAGCGCACAAAGGCCGCAAGGGCCAGCCTTGCCAAAAAAACAGATTCTCCCCTTGTGGCGGGCTGGATTAAACAGTTTTTCACCACAGCAGCCCTACGGCGCGGATGGGCTGCATGAGCCTTGTTCTGGGGCTTGATACAGGCGGCACATTTACTGATGCCGCACTGTTGGACAAGCAGAGCCGCACTATTCTGGCCACAGCCAAGGCTTTTACCACACGGGCAGATCTGTCAGTTGGAGTGGGCAAGGCGATTGAGGCTGTGTTGGCGGAATGGGGCGGTGATGCAGCCGCAATTTCGCGAGTAACCCTGTCAACCACGCTCGCCACCAATTCCGTTGTTGAGGGTGTAGGCGGACGTATTGCGCTGGTGCTAATCGGCTTTGATGCGGATGTGTTAAACCGGGCCGATCTAGGAGCGGCCATTAACAAGGATCCGGTTTTGCAAATTGCTGGAGGACATAAGCCTGACGGGAGTGAACAGGCCGTCCTAGACATTAAAGCGCTGACAGCAGAACTGACAGAACTGGACGGACAAGTCTCCAGCTTCGCTGTGGCCGGACATTTTGCCACCCGAAACCCTGGACATGAAAAGGCAGTACGGGATCATTTAAGCCTGACAACCGGCCTGCCAGTGACCTGTAGCCATGAATTGTCAAATGCACTGGGCGGGCCGCGCCGTGCCCTGACCACAGTTCTGAATGCGCGTTTGATCAGCTTGCTGGATAGGCTGATCAAATCCACCTCTTTGCAGATAGAACAGCTGGGGCTTAACTGTGCCCTAATGGTGGTCAAAGGTGATGGCACGCTGTTACAGGCGGATTATGCTCGCTCCCGCCCTGTTGAAACGGTCTTGTCTGGCCCGGCTGCCAGCATTTCTGGGGCCGCCTTTCTGGTTGGAGAAGAAGACGTCATTGTTTCGGATATTGGCGGCACCACAACAGATATTGCTCGACTACGTGGCGGCGTTGTTCAAACCTCTGCGGACGGAGCGATAGTGGGAGGCTGGCGCACAAATGTAGAAGCAGCCCATATCCGCACATTCGGTCTGGGAGGGGATAGTGTGGTGTCTGTTAATAGCCGGGATTTGAAAGGTGGAGTCTGCCTTGGCCCGCGACGAGCAATCCCGCTCAGCTTACTCAGCACCCAGCAGCCACAGATAAAGGAGGTTCTGCGCCAGCAGACTAAACAAGCTATTTCTCAAGGAACAGATGGCCGCTTTGTGCAGGCGATGGTGCAAGCTGAGGCAGTGCCGAAATGGCTAACACGGTCTGAGACAAAATTACTGCACCGGCTTATAGAGGTGGGTGTCGCCCCGCTGGCTGATGTCGCGACAACACAAGTAGCGCTAGGCGGTATAGACAGATTAATCACACGTGGGCTCGTAATGTTGTCCTGTTTCACGCCAACAGATGCGGTACATGTGTTAGGCCGGTTTGACGAGTTTGATATGTGCTCTGCAAAACTTGGCGCTGAGCTTCTGGCGCGCCAGAAATCAGGCTCAGGTTCGGAACTAGCAGCTGACGGGATGGAAGCCGCGAGGATGGTGATTGACGCACTGACAGACCATTCTGCTACTGCGCTGATGGATGCCGCGCTGGCGGATGACAGGACCGCAAAGGCAACAACAGGCCAGATGAAAAACAAGCCAAATCAGAATGAATATCTAGTTTCTTCTTCTGATGTATTGCGCGGGGCAATTACAGAAAGGCGGGACAGGGCAGAAGACGGGACAAAAACTGCTGTAGAGATTGCGCTGGAACTATCGTTGCCTCTTGTTGCACTGGGCGCATCAGCGGCAACCTATTACCCAGCAATTTCTGAGCGGTTGCGCGCAGAACTGATTGTGCCGGACCATGCAGAAGTAGCTGGCGCGGTGGGCGCAGCCGCTGGTGACGTGCGGCAACGGGTGGAAATTATAATCACACAGCCATCAATTGGGCTTTTCCGCGTACATCTGGCCGCTGGCCCGCACGATGTCAAAAGTCTTGAGGAAGCGCTGGCATTAGCCAAAGCGGCTGCAGAGACATCTGTAGAGGCGCGTGCAAAAGCTGCTGGAGCTGCAGGCGAACTATCGGTCTACCTGTCAGAAAAGATAGATGAAGTGCCAGTTGGACCAGAGAATTACCTGTTCCTCCAAGCTACAATCACAGCCGAAGCTAATGCAAGTTAAAGGCAGTAAAAGCTAAATTGCGAAAGGTGAAACCACTAAATTAAAAAGAATGGTGGGCCCGGCAGGACTCGAACCTGCAACAACACGGTTATGAGCCGTGGGTTCTAACCAATTGAACTACAGGCCCCACACATCATCACGACATTTTGCCTTACATTTAACCTAGCCTTAGCGATAGTTCTCGACTTCATTCATCGATCTCTTTTAGAGCAACTCGCTCTTATTGCCGCAGAGCGCTTCAAAAGGCAAGCCCCTTGCTGGCCAGTCCAAGAATACAAACTATGTGCTTAGGTGCATGCCTCTTCTCTAAAACTCTAAGAAAGAACGCAATTTTCGTGATCGGGAGGGGTGTTTCAGCTTACGCAAGGCTTTAGCTTCAATCTGGCGGATGCGTTCCCGCGTGACAGAGAATTGCTGACCCACCTCTTCCAGCGTGTGATCAGTGTTCATACCAATCCCAAACCGCATCCGCAACACCCGTTCTTCCCGCGGGGTAAGTGAAGCCAGCACCCTCGTGGTGGTCTCACGCAAATTGGAATGAATAGCGGCATCTAATGGCTGGACCGCATTTTTATCTTCAATAAAATCACCTAACTGGCTGTCTTCCTCATCTCCTATAGGAGTTTCCAAGCTAATAGGCTCTTTTGCAATTTTCAGAACCTTGCGGACCTTATCGAGTGGCATAGACAGCTTTTCGGCCAGTTCTTCGGGTGTCGGCTCACGCCCAATTTCATGTAGCATATGTCGGGAAGTGCGAACAAGCTTGTTAATGGTTTCAATCATATGCACTGGTATCCGAATGGTGCGAGCCTGATCGGCAATAGACCTTGTTATTGCCTGACGAATCCACCAAGTCGCGTAGGTGGAGAATTTATAACCACGGCGATATTCAAATTTATCGACCGCCTTCATCAGCCCGATATTGCCTTCTTGGATAAGGTCAAGGAACTGCAAACCGCGGTTCGTGTATTTCTTGGCGATCGAAATCACAAGACGCAGATTAGCTTCGACCATTTCTTTCTTTGCCCGGGCTGCTTCACGCTGGCCACGCTGAATGGTATTAACTAGCTTGCGTAATTCCGTAATGGTAACGCCTGAATCTGAAGCGATCAGCTGCATCTTAGTGATTATGTCATCTATCTCCTCCCGCTGGGTGTCTTTCAACTTGTTCCAGCCTTTGGTTTTGACGTCCTCTCCAGGCCATTTGGCTTGTGTTTCAAAGCCTGCCCATTTTTCCATAAAGGTAGAACGCGAGATTCCACACTGGCCGGTTAGCCGCAGCATACGTCCATCTAATGCAGTCATATGCCGATTCAGATCAGACAGCTGCTGGCTCAGGCTGTCCAAACGTGAATTATGCAAGCAGACGTGCTGCATTTCTTCAATAAGTTGTATTTTCATTTCAGCGAGGTCACTCTCCTGAGATGCAGACAGGGTTTTGGCCTTGGCAGCAGCGGCAACCTTTTTATCCTGAAGGGTAGCATATTTTTTGAACAACTTTTCTATCACTACAATCTGAGCCATTACATCTTCATAAACAGCAGATTCCATTGCCGCCAGGGACAGTGTCATATCATCTAGGTCGTCTTCATCCGTGCGGTCACCGGACTGGCTTTCACTGTCTTCGCCTTCTTCATCATCCAGCTGTTCTGCTTCGTCTTCGTCATCATCATCGTCATCATCTTCACCCACATTCATATGGTCATCATTGACAGCAGCCAAGTTCTGGCCGTTGGGAATGCCGGAGCTGTTATCTTCTATGGGTGAGCCGTTCAGCCGCACAAAAGTTAGGTCCAAATCAATAATATCACGCAAAGGTACAACACCGTCACGAACCTGTTCTGTCCAAGTTAGGAGCGCCCGCATAGCTAGCGGTGATTCGCAAATGCCGCCGATCATCATCTCGCGCCCAGCTTCAATTCGCTTAGCGATCGCGATCTCGCCTTCTCGACTGAGTAGCTCAACAGAGCCCATTTCGCGCAAATACATTCGTACCGGATCATCAGATCCACCAACTTCATTATCAGACAGATTGCCAGAGGCACGACCTTCTCCAGCTTCAGCTTCTGAATCGTCGGCATCGACATCGTCTGTAGCCTCAACTACATTCACACCCATTTGGGACAGAGAAGCCATCACATCCTCAATCTGCTCAGAGGTGAGCTCGCCCTGAGGCAGCGCAGAATTCAGCTCATCATGGGTTACAAAGCCGCGTTCCTTACCTTTTATGATGAGAGCCTTGACAGCGGTGTTGCTGGTATCCAGAACCGGAGCGTCATCTGTCTGATCGGTAACTGGTGTGCTAACCTGTTTTGTCGTCTTGCGTGCCATGACTATCCCCTTAAATCATCAGCCTAAATTGCACAGCGGTTTATAAACTTCGTCTGTCGTTCCGAGCCAGCCGCTCTGTCATTTCATCTAGAACGGCGCGCAACCGCGCGTCATTTACTTCGCCTGTATCCATTTTACCTATTAGCCCGCCGAGACGGGCTGACATATCTGTCCCGAACAACTGGCTCAACAATTCTTCATAGCCATCTGCTATTAAATGATGTCTTAATGCTGCGGCGTCAAGGTCAGGTGCGTTCATCAATCTGTCAATGAGCGCATTTTTTAGCGCGTCAAGACCGTCATCGTTACAATTAAGCATAGCAAGTGCTTCTGCATAGTCAGAAAACAGGGCTGGTGTGCGGATCAATAAGGCTAATAACGCTTTAATTTGCACATGACGTCCTGTTTTTGGACGGCGCATTAGCGGCACAGCAGTCGTTTGACCCGAACGGTTGCTGCCTCCGGCGCGGGTAACCCCGCGCATCGTCGTAATCCGGCGTTCCAAATCATCTGCCCAAGCGCTGCGGGTCTGATGATGGGTAATGCTGCGAACAAGACCACGCATATCCTGCCAGAATGCTGCTTTCACCCCGGCTTGTGTGCGCGGGTTATCTAAATGGTAGTCTGCTGCTTTACTGGCCCAGAGACTGTCAAGAAGACCGGTGGCAGCATTGAGGATGCGGCGCAGCCCGTCCGGGCCCTTTTGGCGCAGAATGTCATCCGGATCCTGGCCTTCCGGCAGCACTGCCAGCCGCACGGAGCGTCCAGGTTCCAGTAGCGGAAGCACCCGTTCAATTGCTCGCTGCGCGGCTATCTGTCCTGCTTTATCACCATCAAAACACAAAACAGGTTCATTAGATAATTTCCAGAGCAAGCGAAACTGATCTTCGCCCAAGGCTGTTCCCAGCGGTGCGACAGCGGCTGCCACGCCAGAGGAGGATACAGCAATCACATCCATATATCCTTCCACCACCATCAACGGTAAACCGCGACGTACTGCCTTTCTGGCCCGGCTCCATCCATAAAGAACAGATTTTTTCACAAAAGACGGACTTTCAGGTGAGTTTAAATATTTCGGCTTTAAATCGCCCAGCGCGCGGGCTCCGAAGCCTATTATCCGGCCGCGAGGATCTTCAATTGGGAAAATCAGCCGGTCGCGGAAATAATCATAGACAGAACCATCTCTATCAGAAACGCCCACCAGCCCGGCTGACTTGACCAGCTCAGTGGAAAATTCACGCTGTTGCAGATGCGCAAACAGTCCACTGCGCGGGGCATAGCCCAGCCGGAAATCAACTATTACATCATCAGAGAGTCCGCGCTGTCTGATATAGTTTAAGGCGGCCAAACCTTTTTTTGTGTGAAGTTGAGAGACAAAAAACCCTGCTGCGGTATCACAGGCATCTACAGAGGCTTTGCGCTGTTGGGCAGCAACATCAGATGCGCGGTCATCTTCTGGTAAAGGCAGGCCGGCCATTTCACTGAGCTGGCGAACAGCTTCAATAAATTCCAGACCATCTGTCTCGCGCAGCCAGCTTATCATATCGCCATTAGCCCCACAGCCAAAGCAGTGATAAAATCCTTCTGTATCGTTCACGTAAAAGCTTGCGGTCTTTTCATTGTGAAACGGGCATAAGCCGGCCAGACGCCCACCCTTAGACACCAGCTTGACTCGCCGACCCACCAAATCCGACAAAGTCAGGCGGTTACGCAATTCGTCGATAAATGCAGGTGTCACCGCCACAGAAAAACCCTCGCTTTGCTGTTTCTACTGTCCCTTGGTCAAGATATCGCCTGCAAACATAACCGGAAAAACAGTAATGCCATCTGCCCATCAGATACAAAAAGAAAAAGGTTAGCTCATCAGACGTGTTTTTACTAGTTGTGAGACAATAGAAAAATCCATCCGACCAGCATATTCGCCCCTCAAATAAGCCATGACCTTGCCCATATCCTTGACCGAAGCTGCTTTGGTTGCGGCAATAGCCATTTTCAGTGCCGCATCACATTCTGCTTCGGACAGCGGTTCAGGCAAGAACTGCTGGATAATAGAGATTTCAGCCTTCTCACTTGCCACAAGATCA
>CABYOG010000017.1 GCA_902520575.1 uncultured SAR116 cluster alpha proteobacterium | reverse complement strand
TCATAATATTCTCCCTTTGCTATGGGGTTGTTGAGTCTTTTGTTCAGACCGTTGAAAAGTTACAGACTGCGCCGATCTGGGTCTGTGCAAATCAGAAGCAATCATGATGCTTAAAAAACTGAAATTGAGTGGTAAAGTTATGCGTTACACATTCTCCTTGAACCAGCTGCCAAGACGACCAAACAGGCCTGTGCTAGAGGTTCTTGAGAGCGGCGTCTGCCTGATCTCGTCTTCAGCAGATTGAATATAACGGGCAAGGCCCATACAGGCAGAAAAAGACCCACCCGAAATTTGTCCGTCTGGTCCAGACAGAGGGGCTGGCGGCCTTAGCGCAACAGCCTTGTTCCAGAATTCAGAGACGAAATCTGATATACCAGTCAACTGACTGGCCCCGCCTGTCAGCGCCAGATTATAGTTGCGTGCTGGTCCCAGACCATTTGTATGCAGCAACTGGTCAACGGCTTCCAGAATTTCTTCGCAGCGCGTTCTGATAATGTCACTTAAAAATTGTCTTTGAATCACTTTTCCCCCGGGGACGGTGAGGTGATCTCCAGCCGATACAATATTTGAAAGCACAAAATTATCGCCCTGACTGGGAAAAGGCAGGCTTTTAAGATGTTCTGCACTGGTTATGGCAGGCAGAACAGATCCCTCAATCGCTTTGAGCCGTTCGGCCTCACTAATAGAGATGGACAGCATCTTTGCAATATCACGGGTGACATTCAGACCGCCCATGCGGATGGTGCCAGCAAAACGGAGTTGTCCTTCGGAGAAAATCGCAACAGACGTTGTGCCGCCACCAAAGTCAATTAAAAGGGTGCCCAGCTCACGATCATCTTTTGTCAGGCAGGCATGGCCTGCCATAACTGCGCTGTGATGGATAGAACCCAGTTGTAGATGGCATTGCTGGACAGCCTGAGCAAAATTCGCATAACTGGTCTGAGAGACAGACAGCTGTGAAAATTGAAGGCTGAGTTGTCGTCCACACATACCAAGCGGGTTTTCAATCTGACTTTGGTCGTCGAGCTGGTACAATCCAGGCTGATTTTGAATTCGTACGTGTCCTACCGGTAGATTCTGTTGACTATTACCGTGCGCAATCCGCTGAATGTCACGACGGCTAATGACCTGATTATGAATATCAATGGTCTGGACATGTTTGGTCACTGCAGGATTGCCACCTGGCGTGACAATATGAATTGTGGATATAGTGATGTCAGCATTGCGCTCAGCTGCGCTAACAGTTTTTCCAACAGCTGTGCTGAACTTATTCATATCAGTAATTTCGCCCTGCTTAACCCCTTCTGCGGCATGCATAGCCTGACCCAGCAACAGGATGTCATTCGCTGATGAACGCTGAGCGATTAGACAGGCCAGCTTTGAAGAGCCGATATCCAAAATTCCAAATGGGCTGCGCGAAGCCATTTTTGATGAAGCAATCATGTCTTGCTCCCATTGCCTCTGATAGGGATATTCGGCTCAACCACAAGCTGGCCGGGAACCCGCAGATCAATTGCGGCAAGATCACGCTCTGTTATTGCTGTATCCCGTTCTAGTATAGCCAGACGCGACCAGGCCAGAACTGGGTCCTTTTCTGGAAGCTTTATTGTTAGCCCAGAACGCATATGAACATCCCATCTGCGTTCTGCTATCAGCTGAACCGCCCACACATCTGCAAAAATTTCAGGCTCTGATTCCAACATGCCCAGCAGCATATTTGTGCGTTCGGCTGCCCCTCTTCCTGAAACAACCACAAGATGTGAAAAGGCAGAAACATTTGCCCCACTAATCATCACGCCTGCCTCATCGATTAGCTGATGACCGGCCGGGGTTTGTAGAAGGGCAACAGGATTACGTTCAATCAGTTTCACGGTCAGCTTGTCTGGCAGGTGTCGACTGACTACAGCATCTTTCACCCATCCAAGGTTTAGTAATTCACGGCGAATCGCAGTAATGTCAATTGAGAAAATGGATTGGTCACGCCATTTAGCCAGCACCGAGCGGATAGCTGCAGATTCTGTTTGGTTGCGTCCACGTACCTCAATCATCCGCAGCGCAAATCCCTTGCTGATGCTGAACAGGGCAAGCTCATTATTAATCTGATCGGCCTTCAGATATACTGCGCCGCCGGACACTGACAGTAAGGTGAGGGAGATAAAGGCTAAATAGTTTTTCCAGCTGACCCGCGCGGCAGGTTTGTTTGTTGTCTTTCGTGTCCAGATGCTGATTATTCGTCGCATTGCGCAATCTCCAGCAAATGGTTGACAAGCTCTTCTCCTGAAATTCCGCAAAAGGCTGCCTGCTCGGGAGTTAGGGATGTGGCAGTCATTCCAGGCTGGGTGTTAATCTCCAGCATATAGAGCTGGTCTTCGTCCTCATCCCAGATGAAGTCAGCCCGTGCAACACCACGGCAACCTAGAATAGTAAAGGCGCGTTCCGCCCATCCGCAGCTCAGTTCAGTGACTTTTTGAGGTACTTCAGCAGGCACGGTATGCTGAGAGCCGCCAACTTTGTACTTGGCATCAAAATCATAGAACTGCCCGGGGACATGAATTTCAGTCACACATAAGGCACGGCCATCCAGAACGGAGACAGTCAACTCGCGTCCGGTTAAATATTCTTCAGCAATCAATTGCGTATTTGCTGCCCATTGGCTCCGTTGAGGCGCGGGCATGCCCTCTTTCACAATCACGACGCCAACAGATGAGCCATCATTACGGGGCTTGATTACATAATCGCCGGTAAAGTCAGCAGGCTGAACATAGGTATCTTCCTGCAGGGCCAGAAGTGGCGGAACAGTGATACCAACTGAACTGAAAATCAGGCGTGAGCTGATTTTGTCCATTGCGGTAGCAGAGGCCAGCACACCACTGTGTGTATAAGGGATGTTCAGTATATTCAGCAATCCTTGAACAGACCCATCCTCACCAATCTGTCCATGCAGTGCATTGAAGACACGATCTGGCTGAATATCATCCAGCTTATCCAACACATTCCTGTTGAGCTCAACTTCTACAGAATCCCAGCCGGCAAGACGGGCGGCCTTACTGCAAAAGCTGGCAGATACACGGCTAACCGCAGCTTCAGAGGTCCAGCCGCCCATCAGAACGGCAACTCGGCGATCATGTGCGGCCATCTTCTGCTCCTGTTGCTTTTTGGGGTGGGGTGGGTCTACCCATGCGTCTGATTTCCCATCTAAGCTCAGTGCCGGAATGTGCAATAACAGCAGCGCGGACGTCCTCTCCTAGTTGTTCAATATCTGCAGCTGTGGCGTTGCCCTGATTAATGAGAAAATTACAGTGTTTTTCTGATACTCTGGCACCGCCACGCTGCATGCCGCGGCACCCGGCATCTTGGATCTGTTGCCAAGCTTTTCTGCCATCTGGGTTTGCGAAAGTTGATCCGCCTGTGCGGACGCCAATAGGCTGGCTGGCAGCCCGGTTGGACAGCATCTGTTTCATGGTGGCCCTAATTTCAGTCTGGTCAGCTGGCTGGCCCCTTAGTCGAGCTGATGTAATGATAACGTCTTCTGGAACCTTGCTGCGCCGATAAGATAGCTGGAGATCTTTCGGGGTAAGCAAAACAGTTTCGCCGCAGCGGGTCATGCCCTCTGCATCAATTAGCACATCATTAAACTCTTTACCGTAACATCCAGCATTCATGATGACGCCACCACCGATGGTGCCAGGAATAGAAACCAGAAATTCAAGGCCGCCCACACCGGCCTTTGCTGCATAACGGGCGACTTCGCTGTCTGCACATCCTGCCTCTGCATGGATAACCGTGTCGTTATGCTTAATTCTGGTCAAATAGGCAGAGAGATGAATGACAACACCCGCAATACCACCGTCACGGATAAGTGAGTTTGACCCAGCCCCTAGACAGGTTAGTTGCACATCAGCTGGGCATTGTTTTAAAAATGTCCTCAAATCTGAAATATCCTGGGGGCTGAACAGCCAGTCTGCTGGCCCACCAACACGCATCCATGTCAAGCCTGCCAATTCTGCCATTGGCAGAAATGTCCCCTTCAGACCAGAAAACCTCTCAGCAGACATCATCATAAGGCTCCTTTTTGACTAGTAAGGCTGGATTGACCAGTCGACTGACGCGATGTATGCAGGCGGTCCAGCTCAGCGGGTAAATCAGCTGCCCATTGCGTGATGGATCCTGCACCCAGACACATGACTAAATCACCTTCCTGCGCAAAGCCAAAAACGGACTCAGCTAGATCATTTGGCGTGTCCAGCACATGAGTTGATCGGTGGCCATAAGCCCGCAGCCCCTCAGCTAGTTGTTCCTTTTCAAAGTCCTCTAGCGGGGTTTCTCCAGCAGCATAGACATCTGCAACAATGACGTGGTCAGCTTCATTGAAACAGGCACAGAAATCAGCAAACAGATCCCGCAGCCGCGTATACCGATGTGGTTGAACAACAGCAATCAGCTTGTTTTCGCCACAATACATGCGGCCAGCATCCAGTGCGGCCTTTATTTCTACAGGATGATGGCCGTAATCATCAATAACCGTGATGCCACCTGATATGCCCTTGATATCAAAGCGTCTGCCAATACCTTTAAACCGGGCAAGGCCTGAACGTATAAGTTCGGTATCAAGTCCCATCTCAAGACAAACAGCTAGGGCGGCCAGACAATTCTGAACATTGTGTTGACCTAACATCGGGAAGGTGACGTCATCCAACCGGTTAGCATTTATGCCTAGTCGATCTGAGATCAGCACATCAAAGGTCATATGTCCGTTGTTGTGGCGCAGATTAGCTGCCTTGATATCCGCGTTTGTTGACAGACCATAGGTTATTACTCGCCGATCGGAAATGGTCGGTAAAAGCCGCTGTACCGCAGGATGATCGATGCATAAGGTGGCAAAACCATAAAATGGGATAGAGGAAATAAAATTCGCAAAAGCCTGTTCCAGGTTTTCGAATGAGCCATGAAAATCAAGATGTTCAGCATCGATATTGGTTACAATTGCTACCGTGGGTTTCAGTCGGGAAAATGACCCATCGCTCTCGTCAGCTTCAACCACCATCCAGTCGCCAGCCCCCAGACGGGCATTGCTGCCCCAGCTAGAAATTATCCCTCCATTAATGACTGTCGGGTCCAGATGAGCGGCATCAAATAGGGTAGAGACAAGGGATGTCGTTGTGGTTTTACCATGTGTGCCTGCCACAGCGACGGACCAGCGTAGCCGCATCAGTTCACCCAGCATTTCTGAGCGGTGAACAACCGGCAGGAACTTGCTACGCGCTTCAATTAGTTCAACATTGTCATCTTTAATCGCAGTTGAAATAACAACTATAGACACGTTGTTCAGATTTTTGGCCTGTTGCGGCGTGGTGACTTTAATTCCAGCGGCACGCAGGCGTTTTACATTCGCATTAGCTGTTAAATCGCTGCCCTGTACCTGGTAGCCCAGTTCATGCAAGATTTCAGCAATTCCGCTCATGCCGATCCCGCCGATACCAGTAAAATGAATAATGCCAATGGATAGGGGCAGCGAGGTCATGTGGCTTCCTTCTTGTTGCTGATCAGTTGTGTTTCAATAAGCCTGCATATCTTCTGCGCTGCATACGGACAGGCGATGGACCTTGCAGCATTTGCTTGGGCTATGAGCTTTTGGGGGGCAGTCAACAGGTTGGTAATTTTCGCTGCCAGCTGCTCTGCGCTCAAATCCTGTTCCTTTATAATCACAGCCGCATCAATATCAGCTAATTGCCGGGCATTCGCCAGCTGGTGGCCATCAAGAGCACGGGCAAAGGGGATAAGTACAGATGGCCGACCAGCTGCTGCCAGCTCTGCAACTGTTGAGGCTCCTGAGCGACAAATGACCAGATCAGCTGTTTCCATAATGCCAGCTACATCAGAGAAAAATGGACGGATGTCTGCATCAATGTTCTGTGCGGCATAGGTGCTCTGCAAGGCGTCAATCTGATCTGTTTGTGCCTGCTGGGTGATGCGTACTATAGATTTCAAACTCTCTGGTAGCCTGGCAACAGCCTGTGGCAGAATTTCAGCAAACAAAATCGCTCCAATTGATCCGCCAAATACTGCAAGATGAAGCTGCCTTGTTTCTTTTTTATCTCCATATGAGCGCAGCCTTGAAAAGGCTGCGGCAACGGGCAGCCCAGTATATTCATGACGTACGGCTGCAGGCAGGCCTATTGTATTTGGCCAGCTAATAAAGACGCCTCTGACTAATTTGGACATCACCTGATTGGTCCGGCCCATCACTGCGTTCTGTTCGTGTAGCCAGACTGGTATGCGCAGCAACCAGGCAGCAAGCGTAGGGCTGGCTGCGGGATAGCCGCCATAACCGATAACGGCCAGCGGACGTTGCCGAAGTAAAAGGATAAACACTTGGAGAAATCCCATGGAAAGTTTAGCCAGTGCAAGAATCCGCCCCGTTAAAGAACCGGCAAAAGGAGAGGCAGCGTAAATAGTTTTGCGGTGCATATTTTTCGGTAACAGGCTAAGCCCGCGCTTATCTGTGATGATCGAGACATCGAAGCCACGGGCTGTTAGAGCGCCAGCTGTATGAAGAGCCGGGAAGACATGCCCGCCTGTTCCACCGGCAGCCAGAAAAACAGCTCTATTTAGGGAGTTTATCTGGCTAGACATCCCATCGTCTCCTGTGCGCGCTGATGAGTAAAGGCCGGGGTCGGGTATAGATTTTTGCGGGTCAAAGCAAGAATAAGCCCAAGCGTCAGGCCGGTTGCCAAAAGCGAAGAGCCACCATAACTGACTAGTGGCAAAGTCATGCCTTTCGTTGGAATCATATCCACTGAAGAGGCCATGTGAATGGCGGCCTGTAACCCAAATTGTGTGGTCAGCCCTGAAACGGCCAGAATGGTGAACATATCCGGCTGGTTCAGGGATTGTGCATAGCCTCTCATCACAACAAAACTGTAAGCACCTATGAGAAGCAGGCATGCCATCAGGCCATATTCTTCAGCAGCAACAGAAAAGATAAAATCTGCATGTGCGTCTGGCAGATATTGTTTGACTGTTCCGTTACCCGGACCAACACCAAACCAGCCTCCCTCCGCAAAAGATTGAATAGATCGTTCTGTCTGCATTCCCCCGCCATTTAGAAATTTGTCAACGCGCTGCTGCACATGTCCAAAATGTGAATAGGCGAGCCAGCCTGCCACAGGAATAAAACCAATTGCAGTAAAGACAAGCAGTAAGGGCAGGCCTGCCAGAAACAGCTGAAAGCCGAAGGTCAGAAGTACAACGCTGGTCATGCCGATGTCAGGCTGAAGCATCAACAAGATGACAACAAAGCCTGAAATGGCTGAGGCCCAAATCCAGCCCGGAAACTGATCATGGTCACGCCACAGACCTAGGAGCCAGGCGCAGCTAATTGCACACAAAGGTTTGATGAATTCAGAAGGTTGCATGCGAAAGCCGGCAATAGTTAGCCATCTTGTCGCACCTTTCACTTCTGGGCCGATAAGAACAGTGGCAATCATCAAGCCACTGATTAAAACAAGGCTCAAAAGAGATAATATACGAATAAGCCTTGCGCGTAGGAAGGATGTGACCAGCATTATGGCTGTTGCCGGAATAAAAAAAATTAACTGTTTCCAAACAAAATGCAGTTCGGGTAGTCCAATTCGACCGGCCACCGGTGGGCTAGCCGCCATAACTAAAACAGCGCCTAGCACCATCAACAAAAAAATGCTGGTTAGCATCATCTTATCTACTGTCCACCACCAGACGCCGATATGAGACCTGTCTGTTCTGTCAAACATGACCAGCCTCGCTGTAACTGGCAGGAACTTTTGCCTGAAATTTTGCAATGTGCTGGCTGGCCAAACGGCAGAATGCTTCCCCACGGGCTTCAAAGCTAGAAAATTGATCAAAAGAAGCTGCTGCTGGGGCAAGCAGAATGACCTGTTCATCGCCAGGATACTGTCCCGCTGCTTTTGCAGCTGCCTGCACGGCTTGCTCAAGTGTGTTATGCTGGCTGACATTGATCCGACTTTTCACAGCATTTTCAAAGACTTCTTTGCACTGCCCATAAAAATATCCATGGCAAACATTTTCTAGATAAGGCAGGCAGGCTGACAAGCCATCTTCCTTTGCCAATCCCCCAGCGCACCAATGGATGTTTGAGAAGCTGGCAAGGGCTTTAGCAGCAGCCTCACCATTCGTTGCCTTTGAGTCATTAATGAAGCGAATTTGTCCAAACTGCCCTGCCGGTTGCAACCTGTGCGGTAACCCCGCAAAGCTTTGTATAGCCTTATATATAACATCATCGGTCAGGCCAAATTGGCGGCAGATTAAGCGCGCAGCCGCACTGTTTTGCTGGTTATGCTGTCCCTGCAAGGCTGGATTGTCTATATGTTTTGCCAGACTAGTTTCATGTAATCGGATTATATTGTAAGACTCCTGTTTCTCTGCGCTCAGCCTGTCAAGCACATCACCTGGCCCTAAAATTAGAAGATCATCAGATGTGGCGGTGACAAGAATTGCTTGTTTGGCTCTGACATAGCCGTCCCATCCGCCATGTCTATCAAGATGATCGGGGGTGATGTTTAAAATGACACGAATTTCAGCACGCAGAGAGGGTGTTGTCTCCAGCTGATATGATGAAAGCTCAAGAACAATGATACTGTCCTCGCCTCTGTCAGGCAGACCTGTCAGTGGTGTGCCAATATTCCCGCCAATGCGTGCGGACAGTCCGCCCTGTTTCAAAATATGCCCGATCAGAGCGGTTGTTGTTGATTTACCGTTTGTGCCTGTGATTGCAATGAGACGTTCTTGACGGCCTGTCCGTAAGGCAAATTCAATCTCGCTTATAACCTGAACACCATGTCTTTTGGCTAGGATGACAGCTGGATGAGGTGCTGGGAATTCGTGCGGTATGCCCGGGCTAATGATCAGCGCATCCAGAGATTGCCAAGGCCAGTCCTCAGGTGCCAGAAACAGATCAGTCCTTAGATTAGTTAACTTCTGATCATCAAAACAGACAACTGTCATATCCAGGGCAATGGCCTTGTCAAGAACTGCCTGGCCAGACCGGCCCATACCTAGAATGGCAACAGACGCCAATCGTTTCTGTGGAGATTTGTTCTGTGTACTCATTATCTGCCTCACCTCAATTTCAGGGTGGACAGGCTGATTAGCGCCAGCATGACAGAGATGATCCAGAACCGAATCACAATCGTGCTTTCCGGCCAGCCTTTTTTTTCAAAATGATGGTGCAACGGGGCCATCAGGAAAATACGCTTTCCTGTCAGTTTGAATGAGGTCACCTGAAGGATCACTGAAATGGTTTCTACCACAAACAGGCCGCCGGCAATGGCTAGCACCAGCTCGTGCCGTGTGGCGACAGATACAGCCCCCAACGCACCGCCAAGTGCAAGCGAGCCTGTGTCGCCCATAAACACTTTGGCTGGCGGGGCATTGAACCATAAAAACCCAAGACCAGCCCCGATCAGCGCGCCTAACAATGTGGCCAATTCACCTGTACCTGGGACATAATGTATCTGCAGGTAGCTGGCGAATTGAATGTTGCCGCTAAGATAGGCGATCAGACCGAAACAGGTGGCAACAATAATAACGGGGACAATGGCCAGCCCGTCAAGCCCGTCTGTCAAATTGACAGCATTTGATGCGCCGATCATCACCAGCATTGCAAAGGGCACATAAATTAGACCCAGATAAATCAATGTGTCTTTGAAGAAGGGGACTGCAACACCATAACGCAAACCCTCTGGTGATAGCTGGATAAAGATCAGGCTAGCCACCAAGGCTGCGATCACCTGGAAGAAAAGTTTCTGGCGGGCACTCATGCCGTCACTGGATCGCCTTTTCAACTTCAGCCAGTCATCAGTTGCGCCTATCACTCCAAAGCTGCTGGCAATCAGCAGAACGGGCCACAGATATTGATTGGATAAGGGAACCCATAATAGGGTGGCTAGAATAAAGCTGCCTAAGATAAGTAGCCCGCCCATTGTGGGTGTGCCCGCTTTAGTCAGAATATGTGTTTCTGGCCCATCAGAACGTATTGGTTGGCCTTCAGCCTGATGTTTTTTCAGCCACATGATGAACCGTTCTCCAAACATCAAACACAGAACAAGGGCTGTGATGATCGCGCCGCCCGTACGGAAGGTAATATATCTGAATAGATTCAATATTTTATAGTCATCAGAAAAAGCCAGCAGCAGATCAGGAAGCATGATGCATCTCCTTGGCAGCTGAAACTTCACTGTAAGTTTCAGCTAGATGCCGGCTGATCAGATATGCGCCTGATCCGTGTGAGCCTTTAACCAAAAGATTATCTGTGCGTTGAACCAGCAGGGCCAGGTCATGATCAAGGGTGGAGAGGGCAGATATACTGTTGGGATAGCAGATGCTATTTATGCTGTCAGGCAAATCATGTGTCATTGCCGTCATCTGCGGGCCAATGGCGACCACCCATCTGATCTTAGCCTTGGTGATCTGTGCGACCAAGGCCTGATGTGCCTGTGTTGAAAAAACTCCCAGCTCAAGCATATCAGACAAAATAACACCATGTTGTCCTGGCAACTCACCAAGGGTTTCAAGCGCTGCTTTCATTGAAGTTGGGCCAGCGTTATAGCTGTCATCAATCAGGCTAACGGGGTGGCCACCGATGTTTAGGTCAAATCTTTTTCCGCGACCCGGCAGATCCCCAAAATCAGACAAGCTGGCGGCTGCGGTTCTAACGTCAAGGCCTGCTGCTGCAGACATGGCAAGCGCGCAAGCCGCATTCACTGCCCAGTGCCGGGCCGTCATCGCAAGGCCAAAGGTAATGCTTCTTATTTGGCCATTGTTCTTATCGCAAGGGTAGTCAATGGTAAGACGCAGGCCCTCCTTTTCTCGCTGCGCTTCAGCAAGGCGGAAGGAGCTTTCAGGATGTGTCCCAAAAGAGAGAATGCGGCTTGCTCCTGCTGTCTCTGCTGCGGTTTTCAGATGGATAAAAAAAGCGTCATCTCGTGGTAATATGGCTGTGCCTCCTGCCGTGAAGCTAGAAAAAAGTTCTGCCTTCGCATCGGCAATCTGCTGAAGACAGTCAAAATGCCCAATATGACTGTCAGCGATGCAAGTAATCGCCGCAATAGCGGGTTTTACAATTGCAGACAGGTCTGCAATTTCACCAGCATGATTCATGCCTAGTTCACAGACTAGAAACCGTGTGTCCTCTGGCATCTGTAACAAGGTAAGCGGCGCGCCTATATGATTATTATAATTGCCTTTTGTCGCATGTGTGGAGCCAAAATTTGCCAGCATCCGGACCAACATATCTTTAGTTCCCGTCTTACCGACTGAGCCTGTCAGAGCAAATTTAATGGCTGTTGTGCGGCCGGCGATCTCTCCTGACAGGGCTTGCAGGGCACGCAGGCTACTAGCCACGCAGAGTTGCGCGGCACGGGCTTGTGGTGCCGGCTTTTCAACAATAGCCGCCTGCTGCTGTTCAGGGTCAAGATTGGCAATAAACCTATGACCATCTGTTTGTTTGCCCTTCAGTGCAATAAACAGCTGATTACTCTCTATCAGGCGGCTGTCAATTTGTGCAGTGGTGAAACGGGCAGACGGGATTTTGTCCTGATACCATTGCCCTTTACACAGTTCAGCAAGATGTTGCGGTGACAGCTGTGACAACATTATTTGCCCCCCCTAATGCTATCGTTGGCTGCCAGATTCATCAGCGCATGGCGGGCAACGCTGGCATCATCAAAAGGCAGAATTTCTGAGCCAACAGTCTGACCGGTCTCGTGACCTTTACCGGCGATCAGCAGTGTGTCGCCTTCATTTAGCCCAGCAATTGCCTGCTGAATGGCTTTGTCACGCGGGGCGATTTCTGATGCAGCGAGACAACTATCCAGAATGGCTTTTCGGATTTTCGCTGGATCTTCACTACGTGGATTATCATCTGTCACAATCACCTTATCAGCAAAGTTGGCGGCAATTTTTCCCATTTCTGAACGCTTGGTTTTGTCTCTGTCCCCGCCGCAGCCAAAAACAAGTATTAGCCGGCCGTTTGTTCCTGACCGTAATGCCTTTAAGGCGCCTTTCAGCGCATCAGGGGTATGTGCAAAGTCAATGATCACCCGTGCTCCTGTCGGATGGCCGTGAATTGGCTGCATTCGGCCCCTAATTGGCGTTAAGTAGGGCAGTGTCCCAAAGGAATCCTGAAGCGGCATTCCAGATGCATAGGCAGCGGCAGCTGCAGTAACCGTGTTTATAGCTTGAAATTCACCAGACAGAGCAAGCGGGTGTCTGAAATCCCGGTCGGCAGCTTTAATCTGTAAATCTAGACCAAAATGCTGGCTCTCAGCTTTCAGAATCTGGAAATCAGACCCGTCTTGGACGCCAACTGACCACAGCACAATATCTCTATTTTTCAGCCGCTCGTAGAGCTTGCGGCCCCATTCATCATCAATATTGATAACTGCAGTTCCGCCATCGAGGAGGTTCTCAGTAAACAGCTTTGTTTTGGCTTCAAAGTAGCTGTTCATATCTCCATGCCAGTCCAAATGGTCATGGCTTAAATTGGTAAAGACAGCAACATTTACTGAAAGCTTGTGCAGCCGCATCTGATCCAAACCATGACTAGAGGCCTCAAAAGCGGCATGAGTGACGCCGCCCTTTCGCAAGCTGTCCAACAGCGCGAACAGCTGTTCTGATGGCGGTGTTGTGAGCAGGGCTGATGCTTTATTTGGGGTCTTTATATCGCTGTTTACGCCTAATGTTCCAATCGCGGCAGATGGCCAGGTGGCCCTTGACCAGATCTGGTGCAAATATTCACAGACGGATGTCTTGCCATTGGTGCCGGTAACAGCTGTCAAAATGTCGGGGCGGCTCGGATACATTTTTGAACATAAGCTAGCATAATCCGCCTTACTTTGGCCGCTAACTAGCACACATATATGATCCGCTGTTTTGACTGCCCTGCCATCAGTAACAATCACCGTAGCCCCGTTCGCAATCGCCTCTTTAATATAATTATGGCCATCTACTTGATGACCTTTAAGCGCGAAAAACAACGCGCCTGCCTGCACTGCGCGGCTGTCAGATGTAACCTGTTCGACAGTCTTGTCAGCCGCCGCGCCACTGATGACTGTTAAAGAGGTTTGGTCTGCTAAAAGATCAGTAAGATGCACGAATCGCTCCTTTTTCGCCGATACGCAGATCTGGCTCGAGAGTTTGGCGGATTTCAGGCTGATTTATGTCAATAGGATGAACATTCAAAATCGGCGCGATTCGATTTACAATTTCAGAGATAACAGGAGCAGCTACCCAGCCCGCAGTAGTATATCCATAAGAATGTTCCTGGGGCTTTGGCTCGTCCACCATCACAAAGACGAGATATTCAGGATCATTGATAGGAAAGGCAGCTACCACTGAAACCAGATTTGCTGTTTTATCATAACGTTTGTTTTTAATTTTTTCGGCGGTTCCTGTTTTTGCACCAACCAGATAGCCAGGTGCTTCAGCAAAATTGGCTGTACCATCCTCGTGAGAGACCGCAAGCCTCATCATTGAACGGACTTTGCGTGTGGTTTCACCAGAAAATATCCGAACACGCTCAAATAGCTCATTAGGCCTACGTTTTAAAAGAGTCGGGGCGATAAACTCCCCTGTTCCTGCCGCTGCACTCACCGCTCCAGCAACATGAATCGGGCTGACAGATATGCCATGTCCAAAGCTGATAGTGTAAGACGACAGACGTCCCCATCTTGCCGGATACAGAGGTTGCGCGGTTTCAGTAAGCTCAAGGGTAGGGCGTTCCAGAAGGCCTAACTTGTCCATGTAGTTACGCTGGATGTTAGGACCAATATCTTCGGCAACACGAGCAGATCCAATATTTGACGAAAAAATAAATACTTCTGATAAATTCAGAAATCGGTCATGAGGGTGATAGTCACGGATGGGAAAGCTGCCAACGCGTAAAGGACGGGTTACATCATAAGTTGAGTTTAGACCAGCAGACCCCACCTCCAAGGCAATTGCCGTATTAAGGACTTTGAAAATGCTGCCCATTTCAAATACGCCCTTGGTGGCCTGATTAAATAAGGCTTCTGTTTTAGCAGCAGCGTAGCGATTGGGGTCATAATCTGGCAGAGATGTAATGGCAATGATTTCGCCTGTTTTGATTTTGGTAACCAGGCCTGTTCCGCCAAGGGCTTCGAAGGTTTTGATCTGTTTGGCCAGCGCGCGCCTGACAACTGCCTGGACACCCAGATCAATAGACAGGCTGACTTCATGGCCAGCAGCTAATTTGTCCTCCATGCTTTTTTCAACACCTGCAATGCCTCTTCCGTCCCGGTTAACCTGACCCAGAATGTGGGCAGCTTCCCTGCCATTGGGATAGGTGCGCAGATTTGAAGGCGTAATGAAAATGCCTGGCAGACCCAGGCTCAAAATGGCGGCGTGCCGGCGCGGCGTAATCTTTCTGTCCAATTCCACATACCGAGTCTTGCGAGACAGTGCTGTCAGAATCTCTCCGCTTGTCTTGTCAGGTAGAAGAGCAGAAAGCTTGTTCGCAACCTCAAAAGGGTCAAGAATTTGGTTCGGGTCGGCATGCAGGGTCATGACCGGTATCGTCTGTGCCAGCACCCGGCCGTTACGATCGTGAATTGTCCCTCTGTCAGCACCGGTCAGTCTAACAAAAACTTCTGTATCCGTTTTTTTTGAAGTGGTGGCCAGATGAAATGCCTTTGCGCCGATGACTACAAAACAGGAAAGGGCAAAGGCCGCGGCGAAGACCAGCCTCTTCTGGGCTGTTGTACGGGATTGTTTAGGCAGCGGTTGAGCAGGCCAGATTAATGACCACAATCTGCTGAAAAAAGATGGTCCGTGAACAGGATTGACGCGGTTGTAAGACAAAGGATCGTTCATTGCCCAGTCCTAATATTTGTTTGCGGTTTGGCACGCCGCATGGGAATTGCCTCAAGTGGCAGGACTCTGTCTGATGTTATAGGGCGCATTAATAAAAGCCCGCTAGATAAGGTCAATATTCGGTCAGGACGGGTTACATAGGCCCATTCCGCTTCTAGAATGTTCGCCCGCTCTTTGGCTATTGATATTTTTTTTTGCAGACTGCGCAGCTGTTCAAACCGGCTGTCCACCGTCTGTTTAGACATGTAAAGAACTGTTCCGCTGACGCCCAGAACGACACAAGTTGCAAGAACAAGCCTGATCATGACAAACCTCTATGTAGGAGTGGTGTTGCTGGCGTATCTGTTCGCCTGGCGACACGCAATTTTGCTGAACGAGCCCTAGGATTCGCTAATGCTTCCGCACTGCGAGGCAAAACTGGTTTACGAGTAACAAGTGTGAATAAAGGCGGACTGTATGCCTCCGGATCAGGTCGGTGGCGGGATGGGCGGCCTCTCTGCCCGCTCATCTCAGCCATAAATTGTTTGACGATACGATCCTCAAGAGAATGAAAGCTGACTACAGCTAGAATGCCTCCCGCCTTCAACAGATGAACACAGGCTGCCAGAGCGTGTTCCAGTTCGTCCAGCTCTTGATTGACATGAATACGCAGGGCCTGAAATGTCCGTGTGGCGCTGTCTGGTTTGCCAGGCTTGGGTCGTGGCATGACACTGTGAATAATCCCTGCTAGTTGGCCTGTCCGCGAAATTCGGGAGTCCGTCCTGGCTTTGACAATGGCTCGTGCGATCCGACGTGAGAAACGTTCCTCACCGTACCGCCAGAGGATATCGGCAATCTTTTCCTCTTTATAGGAATTGACCACATCGCCTGCGCTTTCCCCTGCTGGCGTCATCCGCATGTCCAGCGGCCCGTCAAGGCGAAAGGAAAAACCTCGCTCAGCCTGATCTAGCTGGGTGGAACAGACCCCTAAATCAAAAACAATGCCATCCACCTGCTCAAAGTCTGAACCAGCAACCATCTGCCGAATTGCTGAAAATGAACCTTCATATAAGATAAGGCGGCCAGAAAAGGCCTGAACTATGGCCTGGCCACGCGCAATCGCATCCGGGTCACGGTCAAGTGCAGCGACATGGCAGTCTGCTATGTTCAGGAAATGCGTGCTGTAGCCGCCATTCCCAAAGGTTGCGTCAATCAGCATTTTGCCCGCCTCAGGTCTCAGCGCTGCGGAGACTTCATCCAGCATCACAGGGATGTGTAAGCTGGCATCTCTTGTCTCTTGAGCCCCTGACATTAACTGTCTCCCTGTGCGCCCCGTCTGCCCAGGGTCAGGCGTGGGACGCCCTGCTTGCTTGCTTGCTGGCGGGTATCTTTCTCGCGGTTTTGATGTCGCTCAGGCCGCCAGATCTGGAAGGATCGGCCAATGCCAGCAAACAGGGCCATACCGTCAAGGCCGGCAAAAGCAATGAACTCAGCGGGCAGCAGCATGCGGCCATCTGAATCAATTTTCATTTCCTGTGCGCTGAACAGCATTGTTTGCAGGACTTCTGCCTCTTTTGATAGGCTGTCCATCTCATCAATCGCATCCACAATCTGGCCGATGCGGTCTGGCCCACACCCTTCAAGACAAGGTAGGGTTAGCGATTTGTAAATGTATAAGGCGCTGCGGTTGCGGTCGAGAACAGCTCGGAAGGGCGCTGGAACCGAAACTCGGCCCTTGGCATCCAGTTTGTTCTCATATGTGGATAGAAATAAATCCACCGCGTTTGCTCCGTTTTGCTGCCTGTCCTGTGCAGAGCTCAGTGTTGCACTTTGTTGTTGGACAGCGAGGAAAACTCCCTGTCAGACCCATCTGGTTAATTATGGGTATTTTTGGGATATCATGGGAATTTATGGAGGTCAATGGGAATTGAAGGTGGATTGTGGAAAAATTGTGTAATTTCAGTTGTTTATAACATATAACTTGAATAACAGTTTTTAACATATTAAAATTACTCTGTTTTCCTTATTATGTTCTTTATATGTTCTCTTGAAGTGGGTGTGATTGACTGCGGACACGAGTTGCCCCTCATTCAGTCTAATTCCTGTAGCTCAAGCTTAAGCAACTCATCAGGTGATAATATCAGTATTTTGGAAGAAGCTGGCATCAAGATGGCGACTGATCAGGAACTTGGGGCAGATAAAGCCTCATTGGTGCAGAGGAAACCGCAGTATAAAAGTCGCATACTGCTAAGCCGTCTGCCTCAGGCTTCTAATATTGGGTCAGTTGGAAGGCTCTGGAATAGGAAATTTTCCAGCCATATGAAATAATCTGAAAAGATGTATGTAGCTGAGATAGCTAGTGAAATGCCAGCAGAAATTTTAGTTTGGGGGGAAACGGTTTTATCATTTAAACCAAGTTCCTGCTGGAATAGGCTTATGGGGTTATCATGAAGAATAAAAATTTCTGCTTAATTATATGAATGGAAATTAAGGCATGTTCAGCTTGCTGGGAAAACAAAAAAGCGGAGCAGATAACCTGTAAGCCGGGTTCTGTATCCCTTATGCCGGAACCGGCGGGGACGATGGCTATTCATCTAGGATGCCTGTTGCCAGACACCTCATGCAACCTACCCGGACATTTCTAGCAGGATCACCAGTGCTGAACAAACAGCTATGCCCCTATATGGTCTTGCTTCGGATGGGGTTTACCATGCCAGGCCTGTCACCAGACCCGCGGTGCGCTCTTACCGCCCCTTTTCACCCTTACCAGACAGTTTGTCTGGCGGTTTGTTTTCTGTGGCACTTTCCCTGAGGTTGCCCCCGCTGGATGTTATCCAGCATCCTGATCCTGTGAAGCCCGGACTTTCCTCTGTCTGCAATAGACAGCAGCCATCCAGTCATCTGCTCCGACGTCCAGTTTTGCCTGTATCTTAATTCTAAGTCAATTCAGCTGCTGTTCAGTTCTTCACGCAGCAAAGCCAGCTCAAGCCAGGCCTCCTCTTTTTCCTGCAGCATCATTTTGTCTTGTCTGGTCTGTTCGGCCAGTTTCTGATAGCTGTCAGGGTCCTGTTCAAAAAAAGTCATGTCAGAAAGATGCTGTTCTGCTGTGGTGATTTGCTCTGTCAGCGAGGCAATTTCATTAGGCAGCTCTTCCAGCAAATAGGTCTGTTTATAGCTCAGCCTATCTTTTGGCCTGTCTGCTGTCTTTTTCTGGGCCGCCTTCTCCTGAACTGTTTTTTTCTGCTCATCCTTTTTGTCAGCCTGTGTCTGTTGCTGTTTTTCTAGCTGTCTGCGGCGGCGATCCAGATAATCTGTATAGCCGCCAGCATGGGCAATGAGGCGCCCGTTATCCTCAAAGGCCAGCAGACCAGTTATGGTGCGATCCAGAAAGTCACGATCATGACTAACGATCAAAACTGTGCCATCGTATTCGCTGATCACCTCCTGCAGCAGATCAATCGTCTCCATATCCAGGTCGTTGGTTGGCTCATCCAGCACCAAAAAATTATGTGGCTGGGCAAAAATGAAAGCAAGCATCAGGCGGTTCTGCTCACCTCCTGACAGGGTAGAGACTTTTTGTGTCATCTTATTGTCATCAAACAGAAAATCACGCAGATAGCTGGTCACATGCCGCGGCTTGCCGGCAATCTCAACCATATCTCCCCCATCAGGACATAGCACGGTCCAGGGGCTAGCTTGCTGATTCAGCAAAGCGCGGTTCTGATCAAAGTAGCCCGGAATCAGGCCATAGCCGGCTTTTACATGGCCGGCATCTGGGGCTAGTTCACCCAGCAGGGCCCGCACCAGGGTAGTCTTACCTACGCCGTTAGGCCCGACCAGCCCTAGCCTGTCACCTCTCTGGATTTTTAGATTAAAATGTTGGACGAGCAGACGTATCTGGTCTGCTGCGCAAACGCTCAGGCTGATGTCCCTAGCCTCGAGAACAACCTGTCCGCCTGTCTCTGCTTTGACAGGGTTTACTTTCAGTTCCTTAATTTGGGAGGGAGCCTGCCTTGCCCGCTTCAGGCGCAACGCCTGCAAGTCACGAAGACGTCCTTGATTGCGTTTGCGCCGTGCGCTGATGCCCTGATGTGACCAGCGTGTTTCCTCAGCGATTTTCTTATCAAGCTTATTTAACCGCACAGCTTCTTCTGATAGAATAGTCTCCGACCAGTCTTCAAATTCATCAAACGCGCCCTGAAGCCGCCGTAATCTACCTTGATTGAGCCATAAGATACCATTGCCTAAAGTCCGCAGAAACGCCCGGTCATGGCTGATCAGGATCAGTGCACCTTTACGCGCTTTGAGCATATTTTCCAGCCATTCAATTGTTGGCAAATCAAGATGGTTTGTTGGCTCATCCAGTAAAAGCACATCCGGGTCACTTACCAGCGCCTTTGCCAGCGAGACCCGCCTCTGCTCGCCGCCGGACAGGTTATCTGTCATCTGGGCAGGGTCAAGACCAAGCCGACCGATAATGGCATCAGCCTTATAAGCCAA